>CAXTTX010000060.1:11273-11960 GCA_964247045.1 uncultured Verrucomicrobiales bacterium
TCGAGGACGACCATCGGACAGTTGTCCTCGAAAGTGGGGAGAATGACGAGGGTAGAGCGCCGGAATTCTTCTCCCAGCGCGTCGCGGTCGATGAAGCCGAGGAGTTCCAAGCCGGGAACACTTTCCAGCAGGGATTTGAACTCCTTCCAATAAGCGCTGTTCTGGTCGCCGTCTCCGGCGAAAGCGATGGTGCACTCGCCGGCACGGAGCATGGGTTCGCAAGCCTTGATGAGGCCGATGGGATTCTTGCGCTCACCGATAGCACCGACGAAGAGGATGCGCGGAAGGGGATCGGGGTTTGGCGGGACCTTGAAATAGCGGCGGTCCACGGCATTCGGCAGGACCCATGTCCGTGGGGTGAGATCCTCGACGAGTTCCTTCGTGTAAGTGGAAATGGCGACGACACCGCCGGTGCGCTTGAGGCAATGGCCTTCGAGGGCGGCGGACATCTTGTAATACTTGCTGCCTTTTTGTTCCTCGCGCGCGGCGTGGACGCGCATGTTGCCGTGGATGGTCAGCACGTTCGGGTAGCCGGAGTGGACCGCTTCCATCGCGCAATCCCGTTCGGTTCCCTGGCCATGGACGATGTCCGGGTGGATTTTCCGGATCAGACGTCGCGTCGCCAGCGTGCAGCCGAGGAACAGGCTGCGGCCCCAGCCGAGCTTGGGGACATGGAGGGAATGAAAG
>CAXTTX010000060.1:11970-16898 GCA_964247045.1 uncultured Verrucomicrobiales bacterium
AGTTTTTCCGGGCTCCGCATCGGCTTGCTGGTGCAGCAAATGACGTGGACCTCAGCTTCCGGGATCTCGGAAAAGCCCTGCAACAAGGCTTCCGGCGCGGTTCCGAAGTAGGGATACTCCAGATCCCAGCGGCCGTGCTGGTTGCGGTTGTCCGTGGTAAGCTGGACGATTTTCATCCGTTCTTCTTTCGCTTCGCGAGGCCGTGCTTCAGGCGGTTCCAGCGGCGTTCCAGCACTTCATTCCACGGGCGTTTCGTGTCGCCATTGAGGCGCTCCATTTCCTCCGGCGAGAGATTCTCGCGATCATAGGGAGTGAATCCGCCCGGACCTATCAGGAAACCCGGCACCATCGCGGTATCGAAATCCGGTGCGGGGAAAGAGCGCTTTTGAAAATGGACATAGGCCAACTCGCGGTCAAACAGGCCGCCTTCCCGGTGGTAGTAGGCTTGGAAGATCTTCCCCTGGTGCCAGTAGAAGACCTGGTGTGGATAGTTCTCCTGTTCCTCGGCCTCGAAGCGGGTGATGTAATGAAGGTTAGGCGGCTTGATGTCCGCGATCACTTCCTTGTGATACTGGGGAATCCGGTGGTAGCGGAAAATTTTCCATATCCCCGGCCATTCGTCGAACTGCGTCCGATCCGTGTTCGCGAGGATGCCCTCGTATCCCGGCGCGCCCGGTGCCTTGAGCATGAAATAGCGGTTCGCTTCGTCCGTGTTGCGGTAGAGCGAAAGGTGGCCGCGAACATAGACGCGCGGATACTCGTCGAGAATCTCCTCCGGCAGGAAGGCACGGAGGTCGCCGTAGATCATGTCCAGATCGACATGGCCCCAGAAATCGTAGCCTTTCAATCGTTCCGCGAAGCACAGCCCGTAGGTCACCTTCAGGCGTGTCAGGTCGATGGGGTGGTCAATTCTAACGGGCGTGTCGCACGCCGAGGCCATGATTTGCTGCAACTGCGGCATCGTCATCGGCAGGAACCGCACGTTTGCCGGCAGTTCATAGTCAGGCTTCTGGTCGCCGAAGATGAACCAGTCGATTGTCGGATTCGCTCCCGCGGAGCGCATGACCAGACGGGCGTAGTTGGGAAGCTTGCCGAAATAGCAAACCACCAGGGCGATCCGGTGTCTCGGCGGGGAGATGGAATTCCCGAGTGTCATCGTTCCATGAGCTCTGCGAGCATCGCGTCGAATTTTCCGACGTTGACCTCAGCATCGTGGTGTTTTTTTGCCGCTTCTTTTCCTTCCGCACCCAAACGCGCCCGCAGTCCGGCATCACCGCACAAATTCCTGAGACCTTCCGCCAGGCCCCTCTTGCCCTGCCGGACGAAGCCTCCCGCCATTTCCGAGACGCAGCCGGTGTCGGTGGAGAGCCAGGGTTTGCCGGCGGCCATCGCCTCGATCAACACGATGGGCTGGGTTTCCGCCCTGGCCGCCAGGAAAAACAGATCACAGGCCACGTAGGCGCGGAAGGTTTCCGCCCGGTCCAGTTTTTCGAGGAAGATAACCTGGCAGCGGTTGAATTTCGCGGCGAGTTGCCGGTCCAAATCCATGGCCTTGCGGGCCATCTCGTTGAATTCGCTGCCAATGAGAACCAATGTGGAACCTGGCACGTTGGCTTTACGGAAGGCCCGCACCGCCAGACATTGGTTTTTCCGGTCGCTGTAGTTGGCAACGCACAAGGCCATCGGTCCGTCGCCGATGCCGTGCCGCCCGCGAAAGCCTCCATCCGTTTCCGGAAACTGGTTCAAGTCGATCCCGTTGGAAATGACCTCGATGTCGGGATGCTTCATCCACTTCGCCACCGTCTGGTCGAAAAATCTCCCGTGGCCCAGCTTGGGACTCAGGAACACCAGCTTGTCATAGGTCCGGATCATCTCCGGAAGAAGCGTGGCCGTGAGTTTGACACCCCTGAGCCACAGGCCGAGTCCCATGGTGATTCTCGGTTGCCAGACATAGGTATGGGCGGCATAGCCATGGCTTACCATCACCTTCTTCGCGCTCACGGATGAGAGCACCGGTTGCAAATAGATGGTAGCCCTCACGTCCCAACATTCGGCGACGATCACATCGAAGTTCCCCTCGCGGACAAAATCCTGGTATTTTTGGATTTCGACTTTCAGTTCGGGGAAATCCAAGGGGTATTTTTCAATGTCAAAATCAAAGACGTTCACCCCCCCGATCCGGTGGGGAGGGGAACCTTCGCGCGGGGTTTTGGTTCCCATGCCGGTGGCCACCCACACATCGTGGCCCTTGTCGGCCAGTCCTTCGGCGAGCATCCGGCATGCCTCGGCCACCCCGTCCTTGTTAGGCGCGTAGGTGAAGGTGGTGATCAGGATCTTCACGGAGGGCAAAAGCGGCGGTTCAGGAAATGAAACCACCACGGAGAACCGTCAAAGGGAACGTCCCACTCAGGGCGATGTAGCTTCCTGTGGCATGGGGGAAGCCAATTTTCCCCCGGTCGTCAGGATAAAGGGCAGGCGTTTCGGCTTGCGGTAGGCAGGCAGCGGGATGTTCGCCTCCATCAGGCGGATCATCGCATAGGAGAAGAGGAGGGCCGTCACATCCCGGGTGAAGTCCCCGAAGATAAACACGAACATGATGGGAAGGACAATGGAGGGCGTGCCAAGGAAGATGGCATAGGGAAACCATTCGGTTCCCCGGCAGCGGACTATCTGGCGGTGGGCGTGGACGGCCATGCGGATCATCGCCAGGAGGAGGATCAGCAGTCCCACGTAACCGACGATCCGGACCGTCTGGACCGGTCCGCTGTGGTAGCCACCGGTAATCATCAGGGCTTCCTGTTGCGCGGTCATTCCGGAATTGTTTGAAGCCGAACCGCCGCCATCTTCCACGGCGGAAATAAGTTCAAACTCCTTCGCCGTGAAGCCCAGCCCGTCGCCGAAGATTTTGTCGTGGATCCAGTAGTCGGTGAAAAGCGCCTCTTTCCACATCTCCACGCGCCATTCCGTAGACTCGTCCGCGGCCGTCACGTAACGCTCTTCCCAGGTTCCCGGGAAGGGGGAAAGCGCGCGCTGGATGTTGGGAGGCAGCGGACTCATGACGTTCACCACCGCGAGAAGGCCCAGCCCCATCGCGCCGGAAACCACCGAGAAGACCACGGCCGGGGCACCGCCGCGATAGGCCAGTCCCACCAGATAGATCAGGCCGACATTTGCCACGGTATTGCGATATCCGCTCAAAGCCGCGAGGCCCACGGTTATTATCATTAGCGGTCCCCAGATCGGATGAAGGAGTGCCCTCAGCGGGGAGATTTTGGCAGCGATCGGTCTGGCCATCCCCAGCGAAATGTTGGTGAGGACGCTGATCCGGCTAGAGTCCCTGCCATCGCTCATTTTTGCATTGCGCTCGTATCCTCCCGCGTCTCCGACTCCCCGCATCCGGATCGCGGTAAAGACGGAACCCACGAGGATGCCTGCCCAAGTCAACCTCGCGGCCCATTTGATCTGTGATGCTGGCACCACCATACTTGCGAGTATGACTGACGACACCAGGGAAAGGGCAAAGACGAAATACGGCCTTCCCCCCACGCTTCCCGCGCCGAAGATATTCAAGCCCGCCGGATTCCTGAAATAGACCTGGGCCACCGAGGCGGTGATCAGGAGAACCCAGAATTCCTTTTCGCCAAAAGTGAATTTTGTCGGCAGGCGTCTCATCAAGAAAATGACGATCGTGAAACCGATGAACAGCGCCTGGCCCAGCTCGATGGTGGAAATGCCCCGGATGAGCGGGATGCCCAGCGCGGTGAACAGGACGAAGAGCAGCCAGATTTTCCGGCCGAGGAAAATACAGGTGATCAGGAGACTGGCTGCCCCGATGTAAGCCACGGTCTCCGTCTGGGAGGTGACAAGACTGACTCCGAGCCACAGCGCCATGATCACGGCGCAGACCATCACAATGATGCCGCTGATTGATTTGGAAGAGTCCATTGCGGGCTTAAAAAGGGTTCCGGCTTCGCGGGTGAATCGATTGTGGCAAGGTTGCCGGAGGCCGCGAAATTTAGGGAATCGGGAACCGAAGGAAAGTTGAAATCCTCGACCGACGAAAAATCAAGGCATCCCGGCGTTTCTCACCGCGGATTTCCCACGAGCCAGTCCTGCAGCGCGGTTCCGAGGTCCGTAGAGCGAATTTTGGAACCTTTGGCCGAAAGGTGCAATCCGGTGTCCGCGAAACAGTCCGGGTCGGTGGCGACTCCCTGATGTCCATCGTCGATGGAAGGGAAGGTTTGCGCGACGGATTGGAGGATCCGGAGGTTGTTTTCCCGGCTGGGTGCCGCAGCGGCTTCCGAGGTGAGGACCCAAGGCATCGAATAGACAATGCGGACGTCTTTTGCCCTTGCGGCAGCGGCGAAGGTTGCCAGCACGTGCTTGCCGTCCTCGTGGACCTCGTGCATGGTCTTGGGGCCGGAGATGTCGGGCACTTCCATTTTCACGGGTGTTTCAACCCGCCCATGGTAGCGAATATCCCGGTCCTGGTAGCGGTAGCCTTTGCCGCTCACGCTCTTGCCTAGCCAAGTGGCCACATAGCCCGGGCCGGGCCTGGAAAGATTGAGATAATCGCGGATGGAGAGCCGATTGCCGAAGGTCGAGCCGCCCACGCTGGCGGAAGGGGAGCCGTCCATGGCCGCCAAGCCGAAACTGAGGGTGCCGGGAGCGAAATCCGAGGGGTAGGTAATCGTGTCCGGTTCCAGCGTTACGACCAGAACGTCGCCCGGGCGGGTCTTTTCCAATGCCTGATGAAGGATGAACTTGGCACCGCAGGCGATCGGGAAACCGAGGTTGAACGCGGGCATGCCACATTTTTCCTCAATGATCGCCGGATCAATTGAAAACGCGCAACTGGATCCTCCTGCGAAAAAGATCATCGGTTTGCCGGCTTGGGCGAGGCGGGTTTCCACGATCTCGCGGTCGCG
>CAXTTX010000061.1:0-10544 GCA_964247045.1 uncultured Verrucomicrobiales bacterium
CGCGTGCGCGGTCAACTGCTCCAGAACCTCCAGCCCTTGGTCCGGATGGACCAATTGCACCAGTTCCACCTTGTCGAACTGGTGCATGCGGATGATGCCCTTGTTGTCGCGCCCCGCCGATCCCGCCTCGCGGCGGAAACAAGGCGTGTACGCCACCATCTTCACCGGAAGGTCACCTTCCGCCAAAAGCGTGTCCCGATAGAGGTTCGTCACCGGCACCTCCGCCGTCGGCGCGAGGAACAGGTTGTTGATCCCATCCTCCCCCGCATCCGTGCCATACATGTCGTCCTCGAATTTCGGGAGCTGTCCGGTGCCCTCCATGCACTCGCGTTTCACCAGATGCGGCACGTTCACTTCCTCGTAGCCGTTGGCCGTCTGCGTATCCAAAAGGAAATTGATCAGCGCGCGCTCCAGCTTCGCACCCTTGCCGCGATAGACCGCGAACCCCGAACCCGCGGTGCGGATGCCATCTTCCCAACTGATCAGCCCGTGTTGCAGGGCGAGTTCCACGTGATCCTTCGGCGCCACCAGCGAGGGCTGCTCCCCCCACTCGCGCACCACCGGATTCGCCGTTTCATCGCTACCCACCGGACAACCCTCATGGGGCAGGTTCGGGATGTTCATCAACAATTCCGTCTGCTTCAGCGAAGCCGCCTCCGCATCGGCATCCAGCACCGCGATCTGGTCGTTGATGCCACGCACCTCCGCCTCGATGGCCGAGGTATCCTCGCCCTTGCCCTTGAGCATGCCGATTTGCTTGGAAATGTTCTTCCGCTGGCTCTGGAGCTGTTGCTTGGAGGTTTCCGCGGAACGGCGCGTCTCGTCACAGGCGAGCACTTCATCGATGAGCTTCCAATGGTCACCGCCACGGAGCTTGACGCGCTCGCGGACAGTTTCGGTGTTTTCGCGGATGACGCGGATATCAAGCATGGCGCGGCGACTCTCGCGGGCGGCGGGGTAAAGAATCAACGCGAATCTTCAGGGGGACGAGGCGTTTCTGGCACAGAATCGAACCCGGGCGGGGAAAATGAATCGACTTGCCGGTGCGATTGCGCTTTCCCAAATGGCCATGCAATGCCGCGCCGAGACCCCGGAAGCCATGGAAGCGCTCGGCCGCGCGGCCGCGGAGAATGCCCGCCCCGGCGATGTTATCGCCCTCGTTGGCGGCTTGGGCGCGGGCAAAACCCACTGGACGAAAGGCTTCGTCGCCGGCCTGGGTTCAGGTGCGGAAGTCACCAGCCCGACTTTCGGCCTCGTCCACGAGTACCCCGGCGGCAGGCAGCCGGTGTTCCATTTCGACTTTTACCGGCTGGAATCGACCGCCGAACTCCCCGCTCTCGGCTGGGATGAGTATCTCGAGGAAGACGGCGTGGTCGTTGCCGAATGGGCGGACAAGTTCGCCGAACTCCTGCCCGAGGAAACCGTCTGGCTGGAATTCACTGTGGAACCGGATGGTTTCCGGACCGTGCGTTTGCGCGACTAAGCCGCCTCTCGATCTTCAATAGCCGAGCAAGGCAGTACCCGCGCCACCCACCTGATTGAGGGTATTCCCCGCCGTGCGGGCGAGCGCTCCCGGCAGGCCGCAGGAGGTAAGCGAAATCGCGATCGCTCCGATCAGCGCCGCCTGGAGTAGGGTTTTCATGCGGGGCAGCATGCGTATCGCTGCCCGGGAGTCAAGCTGGGGAAAACCGGCTTGGCTCGCACATCGGGAAGAAATACCCTGGGTTGAAGCAGCAGGAAGCCAGTCGCATCCTGCCTCCACCATCTCCCCGCATGCCCAAGTATCTCCTGATCTGGGACTTCGATGGCACCCTCGCCCGCCGGGAGGGGATGTGGTCCGGCGCGATTGCTTCGCTGGTGAAACGCCACCGGCCGGACCTGGACCTCCCCGAGGAAACCTTCCGCCCACACTTGCAAAGCGGTTTCCCGTGGCACGACTGGAAACTCGAGCGCCACGCGGCGACCCCCGGGATGTGGTGGGACTCCCTTTCGCCGGTGATCCGCCACGCTCTTTCACAGGGCTGCGCAGGATCTCTCCTCGAAGAGGAAGCGGAGGCCGTCGTCGGCGGGCTGCGCGGGGAATATCTCCGCATCGACGCCTGGCGTTTGTTCCCGGATGTCATGCCTTTCTTCACTGGACCCGCCGCGGCATCGTACACCCATGTGATTCTATCCAACCATGTGCCCGAGCTTGAAGAGTTGATCACCGCCCTTCGCATCCGCCATTTCTTCGATGCCATCTTCAATTCCGGCCTAACGGGCCTGGAGAAACCACACCCGAGGGCATTCCGGCAGGTTCTCGACGCTTATCCGGAGCATCGGGCCATCATGATTGGCGACAGTTTTGCCGCCGACGTCACCGGTGCTTCGGATGCCGGCATCCCCAGCGTGCTGGTGAGGCGGCACCACCCTCTCGCCACCCGTTTTCTTGCCACGCTGGAAGATCTGGAAAACCTGCTGGCCGGAATAACGGGCGACAGCGATTGACCCGCGCCGCTGAACACCCCGTGCATGAAAATCCGTTGGATCGTAAATCCCACTCTCCAGCGCGCAGCGCCTTGGACTGCGGCAGCCCTGCTCTCCCCGTTACCCACATCTTTCGGGCCTGAAGGCCAGCCACGCCTCGGTTAGCGTTTTGAGTTTCCTCATGCCTCGCCAGAGAACTTCCGGACCGGGATCGCCGTCTCCTTTCCTGGCAAGGAAACCTCCCAGCCGGGCGATCATGATCACAGCCTTGCCCAACTCCGGCGGGTTCGCGGGAGGATCGCCTCCTTTCGCGGCATGCACGCAAAGTGCTTCCCACTCCGGACGAGCCAGCCACTCCCCCGAACTTGCTTCCGGCGACACACGGCCCTGCCATGTCAATGCCAGCAGGCGGGTGGCCACCACCAGGTCCAGCGCGATGAAGGCCTTGAGTTTTTCCACATCCCGCACTTGGCGCTCTTCCACCCTGCAGCCGCTCTTGAGTACCCGGTGCAGCAGTTCGATACGCCAGCGCAGCGCATACCAGCCCACCAGTTTGCGGGCGTCTTCTTCACCGGTGACCGGTTCGGTGGTGAACAACCGCCAGCAAACCCCTTCAACACCCTCCGGAGGAGATTCTTCCCGCACTTCCATGGCCCACAACTCCAGGCTTTCCTCCAAGCCGAAATACTTCCGCTTGTGGGCGGGGACCGCCAGCCGCACGCGGCCCGCACGAACGATTAGCACCGCCTTGCGCGCCTTCAGTCCCTGCTTGCCACGTGGCAACTCCACTTCCAGCCGGGCTTGTATCGGGAGGTCCGCGTCTTGCCACATCCTGCCCTCGTCTCCCTCCAGTTCCCGGTCATGCTGGCTGCGGATGAGCAAGCCCGCGGAATCACCGCCCGCCACACGCTCGGACAGACAGGCTGCGAGCAATTCATAGATGTCCGCCTCACGGTCGCCGACGGATAGAACCTGGCGCTTGCCACCCAACTCCTTCCAGAGCCGCTGCGCCTCCTGCCAACCCCTGATCCAACGCATGCTCTCCTTCTCTTCGATTGGCTGGCGGTTGCGCGCCCCGGCCGCCTGCCCCTTGCGACGCGTGGTGCGGGCGTAGATCTCCGCGCCGGCCAGTCCAAGGATACTGCCGTCACCCGCCACCACCAACTGTCCATGGACAAACAGGCCGGGAGCCTTGTTCACGTCCACGTTGCCGATCGGACCGAAGTCCTCGATGCATGCGCGGCCACTGAAGTTCAGGCTGGTGGTGTCCTGAACCACCAGCAGCACATCGTTCTTCCCGCAATCGCGCAGCCTCCCGAGCATCGCGTCACGGTGGGCCGCGAGGATCGCTCCATCGCGGACGTCTTCATGATCGAACAGACGGTAGCAGGCCTTGGTGCCCGCCCAATCCCCCGATGCTTCAGGAATGGATGCGCCCGGATGCTGGATAAAATCGGAAGCCACGTGGACGAAGCGTCGTTGGCGGCGGGCATCGCCGCAATCCAAAGTGGCGAATTCGCGGGCAGCCCAGGCACGGGTGAGCGGTTCGGAAGGAATGTCAAAGTCCATCCCGCCAGCTTGCGGCAAACGATCGTTTGGTACAAGCCCTGATTGTTAGAAAAGATGTGGGTAACAGGGAGAGCCCTGCTGCCGCTTTGGCTTCGCAGCCCTGCTGCGAGCCCGTGGGCGTGGCTGCAACGACGGATTCATCCATTGCGAAGACTTGCTGACATGACGGGTAAGGCACTGGAATGAATTCCCGCGCCCCGTTACTTGCTTCCGTAAATTTCCACATCCGCGATGCGGACGATTGAATCCTGTCCCGCGTCGTTGACAACGAGTTTCACATACCTCGCGCTGACGGGCGTGAACTCGATGTCGGTGACGTTCGCCTTGTTCGCCTTGCAGACATCCACCGTCTTCCAAGTCTTACCGTCCAAGCTGGCTTGCAGCGCGAATTCCTTCGTATTCAACTTCGGATCCATCCCGTTGTCACCGGCGTGGCGGATCATGTATCGGTGAACCTTGCGGGCCTCGCCAAAGTCAAAACCCAGCCAGCGCTTCCCGCGTTTGGCGGAGGTCCAGAGGGTGGAGGGAGTGCCGTCCATCGCGGCCACCACATCCTCGGCGGCATCATCCGCCTTCACCACGGTTGTCGCGGCCATCGCCAGATTGAATGGCAGGTGATGCGCTTCGTTCTGGAGATTGAAATAATGGTCACCACGGACGAATTCCACCTTGCCGGGGAACTTCTTCTCCAATTCATCACGCAACTCGATCAGCCGCTCCACCCGCAGCTCTCCCCACACGTTCGCCTGATAGGAAAGGAACAGGGGCTCCTTGCCATCCCAACGGTTGATCTCCCGGTTCATGGATCCCGAGATGTGCTGATAGGACCCGGCGTAAGGCACCACCAGCTTGTCGAAGACCAGCCGGTTGTTCTCCACGCTGCTGGCCACCGAAGGCACGTCCTTGAAGTTCTGGACCGTGCCGCCGTAGAGGTTGCGGCAGTGCTTTTCATACAACTGCCGCTGCATGGGCGTGGCATCGTCCCAGATTGTCATCACCCGCAGGCCGGCACGTTGGAGATAGGTTTCGGTCATCCGCGCGTAGCCATCCATGCGGGCGGAGTCCTTCAGGTAATCTCCGACCGGCGCGCCGGGTTCCGTAAGCGTGTTGAAGGGCATCATGTAGCCCATGCCCGAGGGACCGGTGACAAAGCAATCCTTCGGCGTGGCGGTCCCGTAGTAGTAGTTCATGATCGCCGGGCCGATGTCCACCAGGCCGGGAGCGATGGTCCAGCTCAACGGCAACTTGCCCCGCAAATCGGCGGCGCGGTCCCAGCCCTTCCGCATCGCATGCTGGGTGTACTGGATATTGTCCCCGTCACTGACGAAAATGGCGACGTAGACCTTGGTTCCAAGTTCCGGTTTCCGCGGCACCACCGGAATCTTGATCGCGTGATTCGTGCCCGCGAAAAGCGTGGAGCTCACGTAGAAATCGGCGGGCATGGTGCCGATGCCATAAGACGAGGCCGTGGTGATGCCGGAGCGCTCGGTGGAATACCAACCGAGGACGATTGCCTCTCCCGCCTTCATGTCCCCCAGGAACTTGCCGAGCAATTCCTTTTCCTCCGGAATCAGGGTATCGAGCCAAACGGTGGCCGCGCCGGTGGCAGCGGCCATGTCCCGGGTGTGGTGGTAGTCTCCCCCGCCCTTCTGGTCGTGCGGCTTCGCGCTGACGAGCAGCCGCTTCTCGCACTTCGGCCAATACGTTTCATACAAGTAACGGTAGATCTCCAGCGGTGTGGTGAGCTTGAGGGTGGTGAGATCCACCTTGACCTTCAGGTTGGTGCCCGCGTCCTTCATCGCCTGATAGACCTCCGCCGTCACCGGCAGGGCGCTGTTCTGGGTCGCGGCGGTGAAAGCCAGGTTGCGGTAATGCGGGCTGGGCGCGGGGTTGTAGAGAACCACGCCGGAAACCTCCTTGGCATACTTGGCCAGCAGTTCGTAGCGGCTCGCGCGGTCGTAGGTTTTCCGATCCTTGAAATTGGCCGTCGCCGTCTCCGCCCAGGTGTAGGGCCCCTCGTCGGCACGGGACTCCACCAGATAGATCCGCGGCTGCTTGCGGTTCACGATGCCCTGCAGGGCCGCGAAGGTGAGTTGCTCATCCTTCGAAACGAATTCTTGAACAACGATGGCATCCAAGGTGGCGGCGGGCGTCGCGAAGGTCGGGATTGCCTGCCCCTTCGGCCATGACAGGCCCTCGGCGATGTCCATCACGTGGGAATAGGACTCGTAGCGGTTCTTGGAGACGCCGGTCTGGGCGTTCGCGAGGCTGCCACCGGCCGCAAGGGCGGCCAGAACAAGCTGGAATCGGGCTGCAAGCGGTTTTCTCATCAACAAAAAGGCATTTCCTGGAATAGGCACTGGGCGGGCTGATACGGCTGCGGGGGCGGGTGGTTTTCCGAATTCCCCCGACTGGCGGGTTCCCAATATGTGATGGTGGATTTCTTCCCGCAAGTCCGGGCCAAGGGCTTGCGCCCGCCCCGCCCGGATGCGAAAAAAGCGCGGATGACCAAGCTTACCCGATTTGCCCCGAGCCCCACCGGCCGGTTGCATCTCGGGCACGTTTATGCCGCCAGGGTGGCGCATTCGTTGGCTCGGGAATCGCCGGAGGGGCAATTCCTGCTGCGGCACGAGGACATCGACGGCTCCCGGGTGCGGGAGGAATTCTACGATGACACCGAGGCGGATCTCAAATGGCTCGGACTGATCTGGGATGACGCCCCCCTGCGGCAAACGGAGCGTCTGGAAGCCTACGAAGCCACCTTGGACGAGTTGCGGGACCGGGAGCTGGTTTACCCCTGCTTTTGCACGCGGAAGGAAATTCAGGAGGAATGGTCGCGGATGGCCTCCGCGCCCCAAGGGCCAGAAGGCCCGGTCTATCCAGGAACCTGCCTGCGCCTCTCACCGGCGGAGCGACAGGCGAAGCTCGACGCGGGCCTATCCCACGCGTGGCGGCTGGACTCCGGGAAGGCGGCAGCTCTCGCAGGGCCACTCGCGTTCCAGGACCTGCGCCACGGGATCGTCCCCGTGAGACCGGAACTGCTCGGGGACGTCGTGCTGGCCCGCAAGGACATCGGCACGGCCTATCACCTGGCTGTCGTCATCGACGACGCGTTCCAGAAGATCACCCACGTCACGCGGGGCGACGACCTCCTCCATTCCACGCATGTCCACCGGCTGCTGCAAACCCTGCTCGGTCTCCCGGAACCGGTCTATCTGCATCACCGTCTCATGCGGGACGAGGAAGGGAAACGCCTCGCGAAACGGGCGGACTCCAAGTCCATCGCTTCCCTCCGCGCGGCCGGACATTCACCGGAGCAAGTCCTCGCCATGGCGGATCCCGATATCTAACAATTCATGTCCGTCACCGTCCTCGCGCTGCTCTTCCTCGCCGGATTCGCCGGCGGGCTGATCGATGCGATTGCCGGAGGCGGCGGCCTGATCACCCTGCCCGCGCTGGTGGCCGCGGGCTTGCCACCCCAGATCGCCCTGGGAACCAACAAGCTCCAATCCTCCTGCGGCACCTTGATCGCGGTATGGCGTTTTGCCCGCGCGGGATTGATGAAAACGCCATGGCTCTGGCTGGCGGTAACCCTTTCATTCCTCGCCAGCATGGGAGGAGCCTTCGCCGTGAGCGTCCTCAGCAAGGACCTTTTGAAGCAACTCATCCCCTGGCTGCTCGCCACGGTGGCCGTTTATACCGCGTTCAACCGCCGGTTTGGCATCCATCCCGGAAAGCCCCGTTTACATCCGCTCGCGCTCGCCATTGGCTTCGGGATTCTGTTGGGCTTTTACGATGGCTTCTTCGGCCCCGGCACCGGCTCGTTCTGGACGATCTCGCTGGTCGCCCTGCTGGGCCTCGATCTCCGCCATGCGACGGGCTACACCAAGGCCGCCAATCTCGCCAGCAACCTCGGCTCGCTGGGTGTGTTCCTGGCCATGGGCTCGGTCCATTTCGGCGCGGCGGGAGCGATGATCGCCGGGCAGGTTCTCGGCGCACGCTTGGGCGCGGGCCTCGTCGTCCGCAAAGGCACGGGCTTCATTCGCCCGGTTTTCCTCTGCATGGTCTTCGCGATGACTCTGAAGCTGATGTGGGATGCTTGGTCTGCCCGTTAAGTCGCTCAAGTTAAGCGAAGAGGGTGGATACATGACAGGGATCGAAGGGGCCACCACGCCCCTCCGGCGCGGATGTCCCCGCTTTGGGGACTAGAATCTGAAGGGGTTCTTGTAGTTACTTTATATGTCATCACCCGGCTGAAACGGCGCGTGAGACGAAACCCAAACCCGCCCCGGCTGCCATGCCAACAAGCGTAAAAATCATGATGTTTCCCTCATCAGTTTCCCGAAACCCGCAAAGCGCGAAACGCCGCACCCGCAACGCGCATCGCGGCTTTGCCCTCATCATCAGCCTCTCCCTGATGATCCTGCTGGTCGTGGTGGCGGTGGGTCTGTTGACCCTTTCCTCCGTTTCCCTCCGCTCGTCCAGCCAAGGACAGTCCATGGCGATCGCGAAAGCAAACGCCCGGCTGGCACTCATGCTGGCGCTCGGCGACTTGCAGAAGAACGCCGGCCCTGACAAGCGGGTGACGGCCCGGGCCGACGTGCTCGGAGATTCGATCGCGAACCCGCGCCTCACCGGCGTGTGGAAGTCCCGCGAGATCGTTCCCGGTTCCCTTCCAACACCCGATGAATACTCCAAGGAATACCGGGACCGGCAGTTTCTCGGTTGGCTCGCCTCCAGCACCACGGGAGTCGCGGCAGACAAGATCGACTTCGCCAAAGCCACCGTGGCGGATGCGGTGACGCTGTGGGACAAGGGATCGCTGGGTACCAAACCTCCCGTGGCGGACCTGGTGAAGGCGGCGAAGGTGCAGCTCAAGGCCTCGCGCGGTTCGCTGGCCTGGGCTGTCATGGATGAAGGCGTGAAAGTCCGGATCAACACCGCATATCTGAACGAGGCGAAGGATGCCGGCCAGAAAACCGCGCAACTCGGATCCGGCAAGAGCCCGGACGTCAGCCTGATTGATGATCTCGATGGTTTGAAACGCGGCTATTTCGACCGCAAGGCACCCGAATGCGTGAACATTTCCAAGGGCATCAGCCGCCTGAACTTCGGCCTGACCGCCAACGCTCTGGCTTCCGGCAGTGGAGAACATCTTCTCCCTCTCACGCATGACATCACACTCAACTCCGCCGGACTTCTCACGGACGTCGCCAGCGGTGGCTTCCGGGAGGATTTCCAACTGCTGACCGGGCCCGGCAAACTGACCGCGGACTATGCCGGCCACAGTATCTACGTTTCACGCCTGGGTATGAAGGCCAATGACGCGATATCCGACCCCAGATGGGAGTCGCTGGTCGATTACGCGGCACTCTATCGGAAAGACGTGGTGAACAGCAGCGGCACGCCCCTCTTGAAATCCCGCGTGCCCGCCGGCTGGGTGGCATCCAGCGGATCGGGTCCGGCCTCCGCGGTCAATGGCACGCTACAGCGGCAACCTCCTCCCGGTGCCGTGCTCATGCCGACGATCGCGAAGGTGCAGATCGTGTTCAGCCTGCTGGCCCGTGATATCTATCGTTACACCGGCAAGGCCGGTGACCCGATTCCCGAAAACTCGGGACAGCTTCACCCGCCGTGGGGCGACAATTTCCGCAACTCGTCCTATGACTATCTGCTGCACCTGTCCTACACGCCCGTCATCACGCTTCACAATCCTTACAATGTGGCGCTGGAATTCACGGATATGAAGATCTCTTTCGCCAACGTGCCCTTTGCCATCCAGGTCTTCCGCAACGGCCAGGCCCAGACGACGGGGCTCGTCCCCCTGGACCAGATGTACTCCAACGCGGAGGACGGCAAGACGGCGAAGCGTTTCGGCATGAACCTCCGCGCCAAGTCCTTCACCGGAGCACCGGGAGCCGGGGTCTTGAAGCTTCTGCCCGGCGAAGTGAAAATTTTCTCCCCCTATATCCCGCCCTCGCGGAGCTGGAGTGAAGAGTACGGAGGCACCCATTTATTCTCCGACAGGGACAACAAGCCCACCCTGACGATGAACATGGATTCGGTTTCCGGTTGGCCGGGCGATGGCATCGGCTTCGACCTCGACTGGTTCTGCCCCGGACCGATGCGGACAACCAGCTTCGAGGAGGAAAATGGCAAGAAGATGGACCGAGGAGGCTGCATCGGCATGCGCCGCCAAGACGAATTCCATGTGCTTTTCGCGCCGTTGAGCGTGCCCGTGCTGAGCAACAACAAGTTCGTCGTCGAGATGTTCGCGACTTCCGCTGGCTCCGCGACGCAGGTTTCCTCCGGCGCGATCGAGATGGACTATGAAAGCCCGACCGGCCTTCAGGACCTTTTGATCGGCAAGAACGGAACCTACCGCTATCCGAAGGAAGGGACACTAAACACCCTGGAGATGTTGGATCACCAAAGCACCCAGATCCGCAAGTACGCAAAGGTAAGGCCGTTCGCCTTGCTCTCCGCCCGGGGGAAAAACACCTCGGGAG
>CAXTTX010000061.1:10554-16849 GCA_964247045.1 uncultured Verrucomicrobiales bacterium
AGGGACACCAGCAGCGAAGACGGACGCATCGCCTCGAAGCCGTGGAGCTTCGCCCATTCCGTCATCGGCGCCAGCTATCAGAAAGTCGTCAGCGAGCATCCGGCGAACCAGTCGCATGAGATCGACCTTGAATTGCTGGAAAAAGGCACGGCGAACGTGTTGCAACTCGGCAACCAGGACCGGGGGAACTTCATCAGCGGCAACACCTCCGACTACGGGGTGAAGTTCGGCGTGATGTATGACGTGCCCCTGGGCCCGGTGCAGTCGCTGGCGAGCCTGAACGGGGCGAATCCGGGTGGTTCATCCGGCTACTTGCCTCGCTTCGCGCAGCCGATCGGGAACTCGTGGGCGCATCCGCTGATGGATACCACCCGATGCATCCAACCCGGCGCGAGCGGGAACTACCTGGACCACTCCTTCCTCCTGAACATGGCCCTTTATGATCACTACTATTTCTCCGGCCTCGGCGACCAGACCGGTGCCTTCGGTTCCGGCAAAACCACCAACGAACTCGCGACGGACTATGTGGACGGCAAGCCTCTCGATGACCAGCGCCTGATCCTGAATCCGCCGGACCAACGCGCGCCGGAATCGCTGATGGATGAACTCGATGAAAATGACGCCTCCAGGCGTGTCGGCGCGTGGCAACTGATGAAGGGAGCCTTCAACATCAATTCCACTTCGGTGCCGGCTTGGAAGGCGATGTTGGGTTCCATCCGGGATTCCCAGGCGCTATTTACCTCCTTGAACAAGACCAAGGGAACCACCGCGCTGGACGACCTGAAGCCCGTGAATTCCGGTGAGTCGCGGATCAGCCGCTTCCGGCTGCCGGTGAGCAATTCGGAGGAATATGGCGGGGAACCGAAGGACGGCTACTGGATGGGACCCCGGGAATACTCCGAAGCCGAATTGCAGACATTGGCGGAAAAAATCGTGGAACAGGTGCGGACCCGCGGGCCTTTCCTTTCCTTGTCGGAATTCGTCAACCGCCGGCTCGGTCCGGCGAACGACGAAATGTCCCAACGAGGGGCGCTCCAGCAGGCGATCGATAATTCCAAGCTGAATGAAGAACTCGCGGAAGGCATGGCCGGTGCCAACGCGGGATACCAGATTCCGCAATCCGCGGTGGCAGATTACAAATATTCGAATCCACAGGCGGGAGCCGGGGCGAGCTACCAAGGCGCGCCGGCTTATCTTTCCCAAGCCGATATCCTCGGCGTTCTCGGCAACGCCGCCACGGCGCGATCCGATACTTTCACCATCCGCGCCTATGGCGAGGCCAAGGACGCCGGCAACAACGTGATCGCCACCGCCACCTGCGAGGTGATCGTCCAGCGCCAACCGGACCTCGTTGATCCCGTTGACGCCGCGACGGTTGCCACCGCCGAACTGACGAGCCCTGCCAACGTCGCGTTTGGCCGTCGGTTCCAGGTCATCTCTTTCCGCTGGCTCGGACAGTCCGAAATCTGAACCGGCGGGAGCCAATCCCCAAACCCAATCCAAAAACCCATCCATGCGCTCCCTGTTTCTCACCGCCCTGATCCTTTTCCCCGCCCTTCTAACCGGTGAGGAAACCCGCCCCGTAAATTGCCGTTTCCTAGCCTTCGGCGGTCCGGCCTCGGTCAACTCGGTGATCGCTAGTGACGGCGCCGGAGTGGAGATCACCTGTCCCCTGCCCTCCGTGGAAGTCTCCAAGAAGGTGGTCTGCCAGGTAAAGGACAACGCCATCCAGTTCCTCTCGACCTCCGACAAAAAACCCGTGGCCAAAGCCGCCATTCCCGCGGATATGAAAGCGGCCTTGCTCGTTTTCGTTCCTGCCTCCCCGGCGGAAGGAGTGGATTCAAAATCCCCCTCGTGGCGGGTGCTGGTCATCGGGGACAACGCGAAGAATTTTCCCGATGGCGGCGTCTACGTGGCGAATTTCTACAACGGTGACATCCGTTTCGTCATCGGCGAATACAAGGGGATGCTTCACTCGGCCGGGAGTTATGGCTACCCCATGCCCACGACCCTGGATGACTTCAACATGGCACCCGTGGTGTTCGAACTGCAGCAGGGCGAAAAGTGGCGCGTCGCCAGCGAGAGCCGGCTGCGCTTCCTGCCGGAAACGCGCTACCTCATTTTCGCCTATGCCGACGCGGCAACGGGGCGCCCGAAGATCAGCACCTTCCGCGACCTGACGGGGCTGGAACCCGTGGCATCGACCGCCCGTTGATCACTTCGCTTACTTTGCCTGGGCAGCGGACTCCATCAGGTCCGCGGCGGGAAGAATGACTCCGGAAGGAGGGGCTGGCGGACCATCCGTGTCACCTTTCGGGGAAAAACGGTTGATGCCGATGCCGAGAAACTTGCCGTCCTTGTTGAAGACCGGCATCCCAAGCGACTGGGTGGCCACTTTCCCGAAGGTGCGTGGCTTGCTCACGATGGAAACGATCTCGTTGGTCATGATGACCGGCTCGCGATTCAGGTCCTTTCCGAGGCGGCCGAGAATAATGACGTCATCCAACAGCGCGAGGGGCGCGGAGTTCGATGTGTCGACAGCGGTCAGCTTCGCCTCTTCCGGCTTCTCGGGGCGAATGAAAGCGAGGTCCAGATCAGTGTCCTTCGCCGCCACCTTGGCTTCGATTTCCGAACCGTCAGGCATGAGGATCTTGACCTCCTTGGTCGTCCCTTTGGCGGAAAGTTTCATCGGTCCCTGCGGGCCGTTTACCATACGCCCGTCAATGGTCGATGCTAGGTCAAGCGTGGAAAGCGGCACGACCAGAAGACCATCCTTGCCGATCACGGTGCCGAGGACCTCGACCTTTCGTTCCTCTTTTTTCGAGGGATTGTCTCCGGCGGTCACTTCCACTTCCACCACCGCGCTCAGGTAGAGGACGGAGTCCTTGTTGGCGGCGGCAACGGCGAGGGCCTTCTCCTTGAGCGGGCCTTCGGCGGCATGGGTGAGAGGGGCCAGCACGAGGGCGGCGAAGAGGGGCAGTTTCGATTTCATAATTCGGGTGCGGATGAAGGATTACCAGGTCGGCTCGAGTTCGACGTAGCGGGTGGTGATTCCGCGGCGGACAAACAGGACCACGGGACTTCGCCGGTTTTTCTCCAGATCCGCAAGGATTGGTTTCAGGGTCTCCACCGATTCCACGGGCTTGCCATCGACCGAAATAAGAATGTCACCGTTGCCAAGTCCACCCAGGGCGGCCCAGCCTGCGGGGGTGATCGCGGTGACGAGCACTCCCTTGAAATCGGCGGGAAGTTTCTCGCTCACCCGGTCGGCTTGCCCCAGGTCGCGCGTGCTGAACTCGAGGGTTTCCGAGTCGTGCGAAGCAAGTTCCGACATACCCTCCGGGCTGGCGTCCAAGGGGATTTTGACATCCAGCGCCTCGGCGCCACGGCGGACGGCCAAGGTCACTTCGGTGCCAATCTTGTACTGCCGGATCAGGGCGGAAAAAATGTCGGACTCCTCGGGACGGGAGGCGGAAATGACACTGCCGTCCAGCTTGAGCAGGAGGTCTCCGGTTTTGAGGCCGGCTTTTTCAGCGCTGGAATCGGGATGCACCTGGGTCACGCGCATCCCCTTTGTGCCCGGGATCCCGAGGGCGCTGGCCAGTTCGGAAGAAATCACCTGTGTGTCGATGCCGATCCAGGCTTTCTTCACCAGACCCGGCTTGTCGTCGTCCGGCTCCGGGCCGATCTTCACGACGGTCAGGTAGTTTTTTCCGTCGCGCTCGTAGGAAATCAACGAGGGAACAGGCTCCGTTTTTCCCTCCGTGATCTCGCCGCTCACGCGGATCAGTTCAGCGAGATTCGGAGTGGGCTTGCCGTTCACTTCCAAGATCAGGTCTCCCGGATTCACCGAGGGTTTGGCAGCGGCAGCCGCTCCGCCGGGACGGACGCTCTGCACCAGCACCGCCTTGTTGTCGGCACGGAGAAGTTCCTTGGCATTGAGTTCAGTTAGGTCGCGTCCGGTGATGCCCCATGAGAGCAGTTCCTTTTCACGCGGCTCCGCGGGTTCGCGGATCGAACTCGTGAGTTTCCAGGTCATCGGCTTGCCATCACGGACTCCATCCATGGTGATTTCCGATCCCACGGAGGCTTCAAGCAAAATGCGGTTGAAGACCGGAATATCCTCCGGCGCGCGGGAGGCCGCGATCTCCGTGCCATTGCAGCGGGTGATGATGTCCCCTGCCGTCAGGCCGGACTTTTCCGCAGGCGATCCCGCGATGACCCCGCCAACAAGGATGCCGGCCTTCGAGTCCATCGATTTCAACAGCGGCTGGGCGCTGAGCCCCACCCAACTGCGCTCCACATGACCGCGAGCGATCAACTCTTCGGAAATCTTGCGGGCAAGGTTGGAAGGAATCGCACCACCGAGGCTGCCGATGCCCACCTCGTTCACACCGACGATCTCACCGCTGAGGTTCACCAGCGGGCCGCCGGAATTGCCGGGAAAGATCACCGCGTCATGACCGATCCAACGGACCAGTTCCCCAACCGCCTCCCCGTCCAGCAGCATGGAACCACCGGGAGCGATCATCTCCGTGTTCGCGACGATTCCCTGCGTGACCGATTGGGAAAGCCCGGCAGGACTGCCCATGGCGAGAACCGTGTCTCCCACCTCGAGGGCGGCGCTGTCGCCGAATTTGGCCACGGGCAATGGAGCATCCGGGTTGCGGAGATCCTTGCGGTCGATCTTGAGCACAGCGAGGTCCGCCAGCGGATCGGTGCCGACGAGCGTGGCCCGGAGTTCCTGCCGGTCAGCCAGCCGCACCGTGATGCGGGTCGCGCGCCCGGCAACGTGGTGGTTGGTGAGAATATAGCCTTCCGGGGAAATGATGGTTCCCGAACCGCTGGCCCGTCCCTTTTGCATTCGCCCGGCACCGCCTTCTTCCGAAACGACGTGAATGCGGACCAGGGCCGGATAAACGGACTGCACCGCCGCCTCGATCTTGGCGTCCGCTTTCGCGTGGGCCTGGGTGGAAAAGAGGGAGACCGCCAGACAGGTGGCGGAAAAGGAGCGGGTGAACAAGCTCATGGGTGAAGAAGGGAAGCCCGGCAGGGCCGGCAACTCAATATCGAAACCGGAGAAGGCAATTGTCCTGAAATCAGCGGGATTTGCCACGAGGCGTCGCGGGGGGCTTTACTTAAGGGTCGCAAGACCGAAAATCGCGTGCAGTCATGGAAGCAGAATCCGACCGGTTCATTCGCTACCTCGCCACGGAGCGCGGGCTGTCGGAGGCCTATCAGCTATCGGTGAGGCAGACCCTGGACTCGCTGGGCAGGTGGTCAAAAAAGCGGGAACTCACCCTCCGGGACACGGGCACGGATGAACTCGCGATGTTCCTGCGGGACCGCAAGGCGGAGGGGCTGAATGCCGCGTCGTTGCGGATCACCACGGTGCACCTGAAGGTGTTTTTCCGCTGGCTGGCCGGTAGGGAGAGTTTGGAAATGGATCCGGCGGAACCCTTGCTGGCGCCACGGGGGGACAAAACCCTGCCGGAGACACTGCATGCTTCCGAGCTGGTGAAGCTGCTGGAGTCCATCGACCCGGCGCAGCGGCTGGGGAGGAGGGATCTTGCGATCCTGGAACTGTTTTACTCGTCCGGGCTGCGGCTGTCAGAGTTGTGCAAGTTGCGGCTGGAGGTGGTGGATTTCGAGGAAGGCTTTCTGAGAATCACAGGAAAAGGCGGGAAAACACGGGTGGTGAGGATGGGTGGCAAGGCTAGGGAGAGCATGGAACTCTATTTGAAGAACGAGAGGCCGGAACTGGTCGGCAAGAAGACGTCATCGCACGTGTTCCTGAGCGTGCGGGGCGGGGCACTGTCGCCGGACCGGGTGAGGCAGATTGTGAAGGAAAGGGCCAAGGCGGCGGGAATCGACCAGAACGTGTATCCGCATTTGCTGAGGCACTCGTTCGCGACTCATTTGTTAGAAGGCGGGGCGGACCTGAGGGTAATCCAGGAGCTGCTAGGCCATGCCGATATCTCGACGACGCAGATTTACACGCACGTGGACCGGCAGCGGCTGAAGGCGGTCCACCGGAAGTTCCACCCGAGGGGGTAAAGGTCAGGAGCCGGAGGGAACCGGCGGAGGAGGAATCGGCAGGTCGGCCGCCGGAGCGCCATAAGGTTTGAACTCAAGGGGCTTCGCGGGATCCGGCTTCGCTGGTTCAGCAGGTTTCGGGGCCTCCGCAGGCGCGGCGGCCGGTGCCGGAGGAGGAGCCACCTTGGGAGCGATCTCCGGAGCGCCGGGTTGGGCGGGCGGAACGGCCGGAGGAGTCACGGCCGGTACCGGCTGGGCC
>CAXTTX010000062.1:0-16624 GCA_964247045.1 uncultured Verrucomicrobiales bacterium
CAGCTTCTGCAAATCCTTTGCCAGCCCGTCCCGCATCGCCCGGATCAGCACGTCCGTGCACACCCCGCGATCCTCCGGCACATCGCCGCCGGGATATTTCAGTGAGACATAGGCCGGGTCATAACTCGTCGTCACACCCACCTGCTTCCTCGCCGCCTCCACCAGCTTTTCACCCGTCTCCGCGTGCAGCGGGACCATGGCGAACATCGGCAGGGCGATCATCGTCAAAATAGCGCGCAACCGTTTCATCCCTGCAATTCCTGGTTTCGTATCTCAACCTTATAACACTCACCCTCCGCTTTTCACAACCTCCACCTTCCGGAACTCCACTTCCGTCCCCTCCGCCTGGATCGCGATCTTGCCAGACTTCGCGGTGCAATTCGTCCCATGGTTCACCAGTTCCCCGTTCACGTGGACGATGATCTCCGCCCCCTTGCACTGGACGGTCATCGTATTCCACTCGCCCAAGGGTTTCTCCGAATTCTCCGTCAGATTCTTGATGTTCCGCGCGTCATCCGGCCCGCCGCCGAACTTCTGCCCCTCCTTGTGGGGCCGCCGCTTCTCCATCTCCGGCACCTCGATGTTCTCGCCGATGCACCAGAAATCCCCCGCGTTCCCGCTCAACATCTGAACCTCGATGGACTGCGGGAACATCTCATACAACATCCGCGGCTTGGAAGCATGCACCAGCACCCCGCAGTTTCCTCCCGCCTTTGGGAAACGGTATTCCACCGTCAGCGTGTAGTCGGAAAACGACTCCTTCGTCACCAGATGCCCCTCCGGCTTTCCCTGGCTCACCAGCAGTCCGTCCCGCACCACGAAGCTCGGGGCGAGGTTCGAATCCTTGTCCGCCTTCGGCACATCCGCCGTCCAACCGGTGAGATCCTTGCCGTTGAAAAGCGCCGTGGGTTCCCCAGCGCTGGCAAGCGAGACGGAGGCGAAAAGGAGCAGGATGGGTTTCATCGGAAAAACCTACGTCCCGCCCGCATCGATCCTAGCAAACGATTCACGCCATCCCCAGAAATTCCCTCGCGCTCGCCAGAATCCCATCCCGCTCCTCCTCCGGATAGGCCTCCTTCCCCTCGAACGCCCACACCGTCCCCGGCCATGCTGGATCTCCCTCCGATCTCCCCACGATGTGCACATGCATCTGCCTCACCCGGTTCCCGATGCATCCCACATTCAGCTTCTCCAGCTTGAAATGCGACGACACGAATTCCGACACCTGCCGCACCGCCCCCATCACCTCGTGATACCGCTCCGGGTCCAGTTGATGCAAATCCTCCGCCCCTTCCACCTCCGGCACGAGAATGAACCACGGGAACAGCGCGTTGTTCTTCAGCAGCAGCCGGCAACCGCCAATCGTCCCCACCTCGAATCCTCCTGCCGCCAGCCGCGGGTGAACTTCAAATGCCATGACCGCAGCAATAAAGCCCCTCCGCTAACCGGCAAGGTTGAATGCCCGGCCACCCGCGAAAAATGCGGCACGCCCCGCATGGGACGTGCCGCATCTGATCATCCATTCACACTGCGGGCCGTGCCCGCGATAAATTCATTCCCGTTTACTTGCGCTTCCGGCGGAGCACGCCGATCGCCACGCTTCCCAGGAAAAGAAGGCTGCTCGACGCTTCCGGCACCGCGGCCGGAACATACTCGCCCGCCGCGAAGCTTTGCATCGTCAGGGTCGCCTTGGTGTTATCCACAGCGATTTCCGCGCTGACGGGGAGATTGGCGAGATAGCCGAACATCTGGGGCAGCGTCTGCTCCGTACCGGTATCTGTCTGGCTGGTCGAGAAAATCAGAAGGGCACTGAGATACGTTGCATTTACCGTATTGCCGGTCCAATGGAGGTAATCAATACCTTCACCTTCCAGGGTGGACGTCTCCACATTGAAAATGAGCTGGTTTGAGGAAGAATAGGCTCCAGTGAGCGAATGGCTGAGGTCGGTGGCACCCCATGATCCGCCGCCGGACACCTTGCCCATCTTGAAATCCGTGAGCCCTGCCGGCCAATAACCGTATCCCGGTGTGTTTTCCACGTCCTGCGCCGTCGGGTCGATGGTGAACTGGAAATAGAACTGGTCCCCGATGGCGATGGAGGAGGAGGCGATGTTCCCGATGTTGTCCACCTCGAAGATGCCGTGATAGGTCGTGAAAACAGCGGACAAGGCGCTTGTCGCCGTGGCAAGGATGGCAAAGCCCGCGAGGGCGAGTGGTTTCATGTGCATGTGTAGGGGTGTGTTTCTTATGGTGTGTTTTGACGCTTTCAGGGTGCCGACGCGCCCTGTAAACCGGATCCCGCTTGAAGGTCAAGGAACCCGAAATACCAGATCGCTTCCATTCGCCGCCCCCAATATCGACGTAAGCTATTTATCTTAAGAGCTTTATTAAAGGCGCCTTCCGCGTTAGCGTCGCCTCTTGTGACCGCTTATGGGGCCACTTGTCCGGTTTTGTTTCGCTACCTACACCGGGATCCTCCTCACCCCTCCCCCCCCTTTGGAGGGATCCGCACAGGCAATTTCGTGATAGATCACCCTCCCCATCCCGGTAGCCTCGGGCCGATGAAATCAGGTTTACTTTGCGCTTCCGGCCTCATCCTCACCGCCGTCTCCGCGTCGGCCGCGACCCGGGTCCTGGAGGCTTTTGAGGGTGACGGCTTTGGCAGTTGGAAAGTGGAAGGCAAGGGCTTCGGCCTCGCCCCCGTGGCGGGAAACCTAGAAGGCGTGAACGGCGACTTCACCGGCTATTCCGGCGACTCCCTCGTCTGCTCCGGCCACGGCGGGGATCCCGGCACCGGCACGCTCACCTCGCCCGATTTCAAGGTGACGGAAAACTACCTCGCCTTCGTCGTCGCCGGCGGCAAGCTCCCGGGCAAGACCGCCGTCCAACTCATTGTCGATGGCAAGGTGGATCGCGAAGCCACCGGCGAAGGCAGCCTGAAGTGCCGTCCCGTCGTTTGGGACGTCAGCGCGCTCAAGAACAAGACCGTCTCCATCCGCGTCGTCGACTCCGTTTCGGAAACCGGCCAATGGGGAATCATCGCCGCCGACCATTTCATCCTCACGGACACCGGCAAACCCGTCTTCCCGCCCACCACCCGCAATGGCCAGGCCGGCGGTGAACTCGTCGCCGCCGAGGGCATTCCCGGCCTGACCATTCCCCCGGGCACGAAGGCCAAGGTCCTCGCCGACTACAAGTCCCTCTCCGTTACCTCACCCACCGCTCTCGCCTTCGGCGAAAAGGGCGAGATCTACGTCAGCGAGACCCACCGCTTCCGCCACGGCGTGCCCGACAACCGCGACCACCTCTACTGGTATCTCGACGACATCTCCTCCCGCACCACGGCGGACCGCCGCAAGATGTACGAGAAGTGGCAGGACAAGGAATCCAACACCTCCCTCAAGTTCCTCACCGAGGAAGAAGATCTCGTCCGCGTTCTATCAGAACCCGGTGCCGATGGCGTCTTCCGCAAGCAAAAGGTCTTCGCCGGAAAGTTCAATGACCTGCTCGACGGACCCGCCGCCGGTGTCTTCGCCTATGAGGGAACCGTCTTCCTCGCTTGTATCCCGAAAATCTACGCCCTGCGAGATGGTGGCAACGGGGAGGCCAAGGCCACCGATGTCATCCAGGACGGCATCGGCGTTCGCGTCTCCTTCTCCGGGCACGATTTGAACGGCTTCGCCCTCGGCCCGGACGGCCGCATCTACGGCACCCTCGGCGACCGCGGGATGAACATCACCACCCGCGAGGGCAAACACTACGAAATGCCCGACGAAGGCTGCGTCTTCCGCTTCGATCCGGACGGCACCAACTTCGAGGTCGTCCACACCGGCCTCCGCAATCCCAAGGAAATCGCTTTCGACGAACTGGGCAACGCCATCTCCGTCGATAATAACTGCGACCAGGGCGACAAGGCCCGTGTCGTTTACATCGTCGACGGTGGTGATTCCGGCTGGAACATGGGCCACCAGGGCCTCCTCGTTCACCACAAGCAGATGGGCATGGAAGAGCGCCCGCCCGCCCGCTGGATGGCCGAGAAAATGTGGGAACTTCAGAACCCCGACCAGCCCGCCTACATCCTGCCGCCTTCCGGCCACATCACTTCCGGCCCCTCCGGCCTCACCTACCACCCCGGCACCGGTTTCCTCGAGGCGGAAGCCAGCCGCTTCCTCGTCTGCGACTACAAGGGCGGCGCGGGGCTTTCCGGCATCTGGTCCTTCAAGGTGGAAAACGCCGGTGCGGGCATGAAGATGACCGGTGCTTCCAAGCTGAACTGGGGCGCCGCCGTCACCGACGTGGAATACTCATGGGATGGTAAACTCGCCGTCACCGACTTCATCGGCGGCTGGGCCTCCCACGACGCCGGACGCGTTTATGAAGTCACCGCGGACAAACCCTGGCGCGCCGAGGAAGCCGCGGAGACCGCCAGGCTTGTTAGAGAGGGCTTTTCACAGCGTCAGCCCAATGACCTTGCCCGCCTGCTCCTCCATCCGGACATGCGCGTCCGCCTCCGCGCGGAGTTCGCCCTCACCCGCAAGCCGGAGGGACTCTCGATCCTCGCCAAGGCCGCCGCGCAGAAACAAAACCGCCTCGCCCGCCTCCACGGCGTCTGGGGCATGGGCATCATCGCCCGCCGTGGCAGCGCGGTTCTTCCCGGTCCACCGCTCGCCGTCCAACCTCCCGCCGCCCTCCGCGAAAACGCCCGCAAGGGCCTCCTCGCCTTCGTGAACGACTCCGACATCGAGGTCCGCTCGCAAGCGCTCAAAGCGCTCGGCGAATCCGGCCTCTCCGCCGATGGCATCCCCTTCGACACCCTCATCGGCGATGCCTCACCGCGCGTGCAACTCTTCGCCGCCATCGCCGCGGGCAAACTGGGTGCCACCGCTTCCGTACCCGCCATCCTCAAGATGCTCGATGGATCCACCGATCCCTTCATCCGCCACGCCGGTTCCTACGCGCTCTCCCTCTTGGAAAAGCCCGCCAATCTCGCGGCCCTCAAAAGCCATGCCAGCCCGCAGGTCCGCATGGCCGCCGTCATCGCACTGCGCCGCCTGAAGGCCCCGGAACTCGCCGCGTTCCTAACCGATTCCGATCCCTCCGTCGTCGACGAGGCAGTCCGTTCCATCAACGACCAGAACGTCGCCGCAGTTCGCCCGCAGGTCGCCACCTTGCTCGATGCACCGTCCGGCACCAAGCACACCACCATGATCTGGCGGCGTCTCCTTCACAGCGCCTTCCGCGCCGGTGATGCGGCGAACGCCTCCCGCGTTCTCAAAACCGCCCTCGATTCCCAAGTCCCGGACGAAACCCGCAAGGAAGCCTTCCGCCTCCTCGCGGAATGGAGCAAGCCCTCGCCCGTGGACCAATCCACCGGCCGCATGTCGCCCCTTCCCGAACGTGATCCGGAAATCATCCGCAAGGCCCTCGGCGGCAGCACCACCGCCCTCCTCCAGACGGAGGGCAAGTTCCTCGAACCCGCTCTCTCCCTCATCGAAAAGAACAAGCTGGATCTATCAGCCGTGCCGGACAAGGTCATCGAGGCCTTCGTCCTCAATGACAAGCTCCCCGGCAACGCCCGTGCCGAAGCCCTCGAAATCTACGCTTCACGCAAGCCCGCCGGCCTCGATGGCATGCTCGTGAAGCTTTCCACCGGCAAGGACGACGACCTCGCCGTCGGCGCCCTCCGCCGCTTGGTGAAATCATCACCGGATGCCGCCCTCGCCGGCCTCAAAGCCGCCACCGCGGAAGGCAGCGCACGCCGCAAGCAGGAAGCCTGGACGCTCGCCGCGGGTCTCACCGGCTCCGGTGCCACGGACCTCTTCGTCTCCGGCCTGGCCGATCTCAAGCAACGCGGCGGCGCCTCCCCCGCGGCCTTGGAACTCCTCGATGCCGCCGCAAAACGCCCCGAGCCCCAGGTGAAGACCGCGCTGGATACCTACAAGGCTGCCATTGCCTCTTCCGCCGATCCGCTTGCTCCCTACCTCGCCACCCTCGAAGGCGGCGATCCCGAAAAGGGCGGCCAGATCTTCGAATCCCATCCCGCCGGCCAATGCATGCGTTGCCACTCCGGCGGCCATGGCGGCGGCGACGCCGGGCCGAACCTCTCCGGCGTCGGCCTGCGCGGCGACCGCAAGTATTTCCTCGAGTCCATGATCAATCCCGGTGCCAAGGTCGCCATGGGCTACGGCCTCGCCGCCGTCACCCTCAAGGGCGGCAAATCCGTCTCCGGCGTCCTCATCGCCGACACCCCGGATCACATGGACTTCGACAGCAGCGGCAAGGTCCTGCGTGTCGGGCGCGCCGACATCCAGTCCACCACCCCTCCCATGTCCTCCATGCCCCCCATGGGCATGATGCTCAAGCCCGACGAACTCCGCGATGTCATCGCCTGGCTCGCCACCCAGAAGAGCGACAACCGCGAGGAAAAGAAGCGACCCGCGCCCGAATGGGTGAAGCCCTGAGCCGGACCGTTTCCGGGTCTTGTAACCGTCATCATTCAGCAGTGGCTGTGGCGTCCCGCCGCAGGCCGTGGTTGCCGCGTCTCGCGTGGGCACCTCCATCCGCATCTGGCCGTGCCAGCTTAGATTGATATCGGATAGATCCTCAACGGCCCACATCTGATAGCAATACAAGTCCCTGGCAGCAACACGCCTGAATACTCAAATATCAATTGAGCCTCTCCCACCCTGAGGGCAGCGGTTTGGTTATCAAAACACTCGGAAACAATGCCCGTCAGCTCATTGGCATCTCCAATCACCACATGCGAAGCGGGTCTCGGATCTTCCAAAACAAACAGGTTCCTCCCTTCTTCAAAAACCTCATCGCTGTCGAGTTCCGCCAAAAACTCCCCCTCCTCTCGGTATCCCCCGGCCAAAAAGCCCACCAGTCGACCGAGGCCGGTTTCAAAACAACCGGCACGACCGCACGGGGAAGGCTGGAGGGTAATTTGCATCGCGATTGGATTTCCCTCCGACCTTGGATTGTCCCGACAGTTTTGACAAGCCCCCTCCCGCCCCCCGAATTCCCTTCCACTCGCCCTCCATAATCCCTAGTTCATTGCCCACAGATCCATGAACCTCCGCAGCCTCTACCCGCTCTCCGGTCTTCCCAAGCAGCGGCAACTCTGGTCATGGATCTCCTTCGATGTCGCGAACCAGTCGTTCACGATCATCAACACCCTCCTCTTCTCCATCTTCTTCTCAAAGGTCATCGTCCGCGATGACGCCATCGACGACCGCATCTGGTCCCTCACCTATGGTGCCAGCATGCTCCTCACCGCCTTCCTCTCCCCCCTCGCCGGAGCGGCCGCAGACGAGCGCGGATGGAAAAAACGCTTCCTCATCGGCTCCGGTATCATGTGCGGGGTATTCACCTGCGGCCTCGGATTCCTCCAGCCCGGACAAATCGCCTTTGCCATCCTCCTCTATATTCCCGCCAACTTCGCCTTCTCCATCGGCGAGAACTTCCTCGCCAGCTTCCTACCCGGCCTCGCCCGCCAGGATCAGGTCGGGCGCGTCAGCGGCTTCTCCTGGGCCTGCGCCTATTTCGCCGCCCTCATGCTCCTCATCCTCACCGCTGGCGCGATGACGCTGCTGAAATACGAGTCCGCCGACACATGGCGCCCCTTCTTCGTCTTCGCCGGCCTCTGGTTTCTTGCCTTCACCATTCCCACCGCCCTCTGGCTCGATGAACCGGTGGAAGCCCGCACCGTCCATCCCGGCCGGAACCTCCTCACCGCCGGCTTCGTCCGCCTCGCGGAAACCTTCAAGGAAATCTCCCGTTACAAGGACCTCGCCTGGCTCCTGGGGGCATCCCTCTTCTACGGCACCGGCATGAGTGTCGTTGTCTTCTTCGCCAGCAAGCTCGCCGTCGAATATGGCTTCGACCAGGTCAGGCTCGTCATCTTCGTCGCCGTGATCACCGTCTCCGGCATCATCGGCACCCTCATCCCCACCTTCTATCAGGACAAGCTCGGCCACCGCCGCTCCGTCCTCCTTTTCCTCTTCGTCTGGATCGCCACCGCCCTCGGCTTCGCCCTTTACGCGTGGCTTTACGATTCCCACGCCGCCTCCGGCGCTCCCGGCAAATACCCCACCTGGCCGCTCTGGGTCATCGGCAATCTCCTCGGCTTCGGCCTCGGCTCCCTCGGCTCCGCCAACCGGGCCTTCGTCGGCTACCTCGCCCCGCCCAACCGCGAGGCCGAGGTCTTCGGCCTTTGGGGCCTCATGTGGAAACTCTCCGCCGTCATGACCTTCCCATTCGCCTGGGTAAAGGACACCGTTGGCAATAGCGAGGCCTTGCTGGTCCTCGCTGGATTCCTCATCGCCGGCCTCTTGCTCACGCTCAAGATCAACGAGCGCCGCGGCCACGAGGCTGCATCTTCCGGCTAAGCTATTGGAGCGCTGAGGCCATACGCTCCACCTTTACCAACAACCGGTGTTCCGGATTGAGAAAAGGAAAACAAGTCCGCGGAGGCTTCAACATTCAGCCATCTAGCAGTTTTTCGACTCCCAACGGGGATTCAAGGAGTCGCTGGGAATCTGCCATCGCATATCCCACCAACGACGATTCGCTCCCTATCACCTTTTTCAGCTCCAGTCGGCTGGATCTGTACGGATCGGCAGCATTCTGCCAAATGAATCGCAGCAATAGGATCTTCTTGACTGCCATGCTGGAAACACGGGTGTTGGTGGCTAGCTTGAACCGCTCGCAATTTAAGAGCGTAAGCTTGGCAAACTGTTCGATACTAGGCTTCCTTGTATGGGAACAGATGACCGATGCATCTCCAAGCAAGCATTTGTGGTAGGTTTCAAATATATATGCTAATACAGGAAAGGCATTCCTGAAGAGTTCGTAATCCCCCAAGCTAATGGGGCCTGCAAAATGAATCAGATGCTTCGCATCTCTTTCGCTGCCAGATGTCACCGGGCCAAAATGAAAATCAATCGCGTGGTTTCTCAAGCTCTCCAGCATGGCGCCTGGAATAGATTGATCACATTCCGGCCAATTCGGCGTGAAACCGACGACACCTCCAACATTGACGAATCCCTCGATCATCGCGGCAAGTTGCTTTTCATGCCTGGATCTTGACTCGTCTGCGAGAATACAGATGTAATCCAGATCATCTGGAACGACCAGCTTCGAGCTAGACGTCGAACTTCCAACCCGGATCAACAAATAACGGTTTGCACTTCCTCGCAAGATTTCCGCTAACTTTCTGTCTGTCAGATTCATGGCGTTAAATCACGCTTGATTGCCAGGGTAATGCCATCCCTTAAGGGGACTTGGGTCACAAAGAATCGCGGATCATCGGCCAGCTTGGAGTTGAAGAACTTCGTCATCGCCTCCCAAGGATGCTTCGGTTCGCCTTCTAGCACCGCCAAACCGGCGAGGGCATTGTCAATGACCAGAACACCGTTTGGTGCCAGACGATCAAACAACAGGTCCAACCGGCTACAAAAGGAATGTTTGTCCGCATCTATGAAAATCATATCGAACTGTATGTTGTTTAAGTCCAGATACTCCATGCCGTCCACTTCAAGCAAAGTGACCTGACCGCCCGAAAGATAGGACTGGAGATGTTGTCGTGCCACCGACGCGGCGATCGGATCGCGCTCGCAACAAACCAATTGCATCCCAGGAGAAAGCGTTTCCGCGATAGCGGCAGCGGAGAATCCGTGAAATGTGCCAATTTCCAGGATCTGCTGGGGAGTTCTCAAAAAGGCGATGGCTTGGAGAAGCCTCGCCACATGCTTGCCAACCATCATGGAGCCTCGCGGCACATCAGACATGGTCCCCAAAATTTCCTCCGGAATCCGGCCAATTGGCGACGAGTTGTCGTCGCAGTAATCAAGTATCCTGTTTGGAATGAATCGGTGTTCCATAAATCCAACTTCGTATCGGTTCCAACTCTGCCCTGGTGACCCCCTTTGTTGTGTCTACGATCAAATCAACATGACAGCGGGTCTGGAAACGCCGTTCCAAGGCCTCAAATACGGCCATGGGGACAGCATTGGGACGACGCTTTGCTTTTGACTCCAATCGTCTGACCAACTCGGACCGTGTTGCGTCCGCCATGACAAAAAGGCGACGCGCGTCGAGTCGGGCGGCCAACTGGTCGAGTTGATACAATCGCGATTCGCTGGCCAGAATTGACTCTGCGATGACGGAAGCTCCATTCTCCAGATGCCCTTCGATTCTCTTGAGGAATCTCTCGAAAACATGATTGCTTTGTTCAACAGAGTATTGAGGCGAGGCAAAGAGCTCATGCCACAGGGGCTCAATGTCCACCACCACAAAAGGCGAAAGACATCGGATGCGGCGCCGCAGCCATGTTTTCCCAGCACATGGCAATCCCGAGACGTGGACCAGCCTCCTTGTCATCAGAGAGGTGGGAGTCCGCATTTCTGTAAGAATTTCCTCCATGGCATTTCCAATTTCGACCTTTCGTTGATCTCTGCAAATAACAACGGTGCCGCGAGTAGCGGCATGAAGCGGCCAATGGCACCGTCAGGCGTGTCTTCCACTCTCGTCAGCCTGAATTCGGAAGCCCCGTTTTTTGCCAACTTTTCAAATTCTTCCTTCAGAAGCCCTTTGAGAGCCGATTTGTTGGTAAGTTCGGTCAAACTCCATGCGTCTCCACTTTGTGCCCCTTGTGAAGAAGCAAGGTGCTGGCCGAGCTCCCTCAGATCTTTGCCATACGCGGCTGCGTATCTCACCAATTCTCCTGGATCCGACTTGCTCGACACGATGAGGGCATTGAGAAATATGTCGTTTTGACTTGGCGTGTGGCCGTCAATTAGATCTGGAGAAAGAATTTCGCTGATGCCGTGTCTCGGCCCTTCCCTATTGACTATCTCGAACCGTGCCAGCGAGGGTTGGTAGGAATAGCCATATTTCTCCGCGATTACGATATACGCCTCGGCTCTGACTGCTGAACAAATCCGCAAGGTATCGTTTTGAACCCATTTTCTCTCCATTCTGGCAATCTGTTTCCTGACATTTCCCAGCACCTCGGGATGGGTGAGTACGTGCCGTGCCAGAAACTGGGCTCCTCTCCCATCGAGATTTACTTGCGGCACTTTCGAGGTCCCGCTCAACAGGATGGAGTGAAATCGGCCATCCTCACCTCCTTTTGAAGTGATATCGGAATGCGCCGGGGTTTGTTTCAGCGAGGAGAACCATGCGGGAAGAGACTCATTCAAGCGTCCCCGAACCTCCCGGGCAATTGGAACGTAGTCTATCTCCCTTTCGCCTGCTATGATCTTGATGACGTCATGCTTGGCAGTCTCGTTGATCAGCCTGATTATGGGGAGAGAATGAGGATACACTGATCCGTTTGTTGCCAAAACGATATAGATCTCGCGGCGCGCGACGATCTCGCCAATCAGGCGAAGTAGATTTTGCACGTCGGTAAGGGAATTTGCCTCCGATCGCAGTGCCCTTCCGGCGCTTTGAAGGTAGGAACTGTCAATCAGACAGGGAAGAAACCTCGATTTCCATCGTTCCGTCGCGATTTGCAAAAATTGTTTGTCGCCTGTTGGATCAAAATAGGTCCCGGATACCTTAGGAGCTTCTTCAGCGGTTTCCTCGCCCCGGTTACCGCTCAATATCTTGCCCTCCTCCTCGTGCTGGCCCCTGGTGTGTGGGGGAGCGCTCCCCCTTGGTGAACCCCGTTTTTTTCCGACCGCCGATGCTTCATACTGTTTCGCCGCCAACGCGCAAAATTCATCCCTTTCTCCCAAGGCTGCTATCGCCTTTTCACGTTTCTGCGTCGCACCTCCTCGTTTGGGATCGAATTCGCTTGTGGCCAGCGTCATAAGCCCGTTGTAAAGCTTCACGGCCATATCACGATGGTTAGTGGTCAGGATTCCGTTCCAGATGTCAGTCGCCGTACGTTTCTCCGGTGGCTTCGGAAGTTCTCCGGCGGAAGTGATGCCTAGGGTGGCGGCAACCTCCTTGAGCCTTGTCGTGAACGGTTGCGCTGAGTCTTCCGCCATGCCGCCCGACTGTTTATTACATAAGCTGCATATGCAAGGCAGGACTCTCGACGGCGGGGTTTTTGGATAGATTCTGGGTGGTGCAATGAAAACAAAAAACACTGAATCCAAGAATCAGACGGGTGATCCTCCTTATCTCGGTATCGTGGAGCTTGACGGGTATCCCCTGTCACCTCAGCGATACCGGTTGGAAATCGCCACTTTGGGAGACACTCCTACCAGCACCACCTGTTCAATGCTTCAAGCCAAAAGTCAAGGCTTTTGCATCAAAGCATGCTGCGGTTCATTTGAAGATGCGATTGCGCTCGTAAAGGAGGGCAAGGCACAGGCAGCTCTTGTGCCGGGGGCATACCCCGGCATCGGAAAATTTTTACAGGACCCGGAACTATTTCTGGCCCGTTGCTTCGCGGCGCCGATTCCGGCTCTGGTCCTTGCCGCAAAGCCGGAAGCACGCCCCCCTTTCCACGAGATTCACGCTCATCCCGCGACAAAGCCATTCTGGTCCTCGCTCGACGCGCCAGTGATCGAGGCAGCTAGCAATGACTCGGCCGCAGCGGCCGCGAAGGAAAAAAGCACGGCTTGCATCACAAATGAGGCTGCGGCAGAGAGCTTCGGGCTTCGCATTCTTCATGTTTTCCGCCCTTCGTTGCCAATGAGTTGGAATCTTTTCGTGCGCAATCCCGACATTCCCCCTTCATCGTTTGTTAACGTCATTCCCCCGGTGCCAAAAATTCCACCCCTCCGATCTTATTCGCTAACACCTTCAAAAGATCTCGGTCTCGAATGTTCACAACACACGCCTTGATTCAAATGAAACGCACCGCACTTATTATCAATCGGGATCTTTCTCCCGGTCGGATTGGCAATGTCTGCGCCATTCTAATGGCGGAGATTGCCCGGGTCATGCCAGATGCGTTGGCTAATGCTGAAGTCACCGATCTGGACGGTCTGTCCCACGCGGCTCCGCAATATAGCATCGTCGTGCTCAAGGCGAACAGCAGTGAGCAGTTGCAGAATATCGCCACAGCGACCCGCGCAGACCGGCCGGAACTGCATGTCTTCGGCTTCGGCGCGGTCGGACAAAACATCAACAACCAGTTTGCGATCTATCAAGGACAGGTTGCCAATCTGACGACCGCAGATACGCAATTGATGGGCCTCGCGATTTCTGGGGATGACTCCGCCGTCAGGCAGGCTACAAAAAAGTTCAGTGTCATGTAGCCGGCGGACAAATTCTTACCAACACCCCAGCTCGATGGGCTGGCCCCTGCCTGTTCCCTCAAACAAGCATGGGCCGGCCACATCAACTTCACCCCCGTGGAACTGCCTCCCCACGAGCTCTTCAATGTGCTGTGGCGCACGTGACCCGATTCGCCCCTTACCGAACTCCGCAGCTTGGCGGTAGACTCCCATCTTCCTTGCGGCACTGCCAATCCCGCAAACCACCACCCCTCCACGCCCCCAACACGCGCCCCGAATCCCGGAAATCCCCCTCCTCCACCTTTTTGTAGGCAGCGCCCGGCTTGAATTTGAGAAATTCTCTAATAAAATAAAGCCCTGCGCGTCTTCTCCTTGGCTTCCCTGAAGCCGCATGGAACCCTCATTTCCAGCTTCTCGATGAACGAAAATCCCTACTTGGACCCCGGCGAAGAGCCCCACGAAATCGTAATCACGCCCCAGAAAAAGACCATCTGGCAAAAGATCGGGGCGGGATCGCTTTCCATTTCCATCATTTTCCACGTCATCCTGCTGGTCATCGGCCTGTTCTGGATCCTCAAGATCATTCCGCCGCCACCTGAGAAAACGGTGGATTTCATGCCGCCCTCCGGCGGTGGCGGCACGCCTGCCGCGGAGTCCAAGGCGAACAAGCAGCGGATGCAAATGATGCCCAACATGGCCCGCGTCGCCGCGGTGGGTGCCACCAGCAACCTGGTCCTGCCGGAACCGGAGGACGTTTCCCAGATGACCGCCATGGGCCAGCTTTCCGCGGGCGGCCTTTCCGCCGGCCTCGGCGGCAAAGGGAGCGGCGGCGGCCGTGGCGATGGCAAGGGCACCGGTGTCGGCAGCGGCTTCGGTCCCGGAATGGGCAATGGCAACGGCAACAAGAACCCCTTCGGGATGATTGATCCCAACAAGGGCGCGCTTCTCGGCACCTTCTACGACCTCAAGCAGACCAGGGACGGCAAGCCCACCGACATGACCGACACCAAGATGCGCGAGGAGCTGATGGATATCACCCGCCGCGGCTTCAAGGACAGTGTCTTCGACAAGTATTTCAAGGCGCCGCGCAAGCTCTATCAGACGAAGTTCTTCATTCCCAAGATGCCCGCCGACGGCGCGCCCGCCGCCTTCGAGGTGGACAAGGAAGTCCAGCCCCGCATGTGGGTCGTCGTTTACCGCGGTGCCGTGAAGGCCCCGAAATCCGGCAAGTTCCGTTTCGTCGGCGAATGCGATGACTTCCTCGTCGTCCGCTTCAACAACCGCCCGGTCTTCGACTACGGCTACACCATGGCCGGCACCGGCACCCACGTGAACGGCCGCGCCGACGAGTTCAACGGCACCAAGGAAAACGTGGAACTGGCAAAGGAGGTCCGCAAGCTCACTCCCATGAAGCTGCCGATCACCTTCTACAAGTATGCCACCACCCCGTTCCACAATGACCACATCGGTGGCTTGGCCGTCGGCCCGGAATTCCAGGTTGAGGCCGGCAAGACCTATCCCGTCGAGATCATGATCGGCGAAATTCCCGGAGGATTCTTCGCGCTTGACCTGCTCATCGAGGAAATCGGCGCGAACTACCAGAAGGACTCCGCCGGGTTCCCGATCCTCCCGCTCTTCCGCCTCGACAACTCCGTGCCGGATCCGCCCCAGGGCGACGCCCCGCCCTTCGACCCGAACGGCCTGATCTGGCCCTTCGCCCCGGGTAGTGCGAATCGCGAGATCTGAGGCCCCGGAACTCCCCTTTTTCAAACATCAGGCGTCTCCCTCACGGGAGGCGCCTTTTGTCATTTCGGGCACCTGTCACCTCTTTGGGGACTAGCGGCCAAACACGCCTCCCTCTCTACTCGAGGGAGGCGGTCGGGCCCGCCCCGCCCCCGCGAACCCACCTTTTACAGCCTTTCAAATTCCCCACGGATTTTATTGCAAATTTATGCACGCAATGCGAATCCAAGGATGAGCAGCGCCTCAAAACCCATTGTCTCGATGAACCCAACCCCTGACCCCGCTGAATCCGTTCAGCCGCCCGAACCGGCAGCGCCCCTACCCGTCGTCCGCAAGAAGCACGGCTTCTGGCAAAAACTCGGCGGAGGCTCGCTCTCCGTTTCCATCATCTTCCACGTCATCCTGCTGCTTATCGGGCTGTTCTGGATCTTCAAGATCATCCCGCCCCCGCCGGAAAAAACCGTCGATTTCATGCCGCCCTCGGGCGGTGGGGGCAGTCCGTCATCGGACGCCAAGAGCAACCAGCGCCGCGCCGTCATGATGCGGCCGAACATGCCGCGCATCGCCGCGGTGGGAGCCACCAGCAACCTCGTCCTGCCCGAACCGGACGAGGCCTCCCAAATGACCGCCATGACCACGCTCAGCTCGGGCGGACTCTCCGCCGGCCTTGGAGGGAATGGCAGCGGTGGCGGCCGGGGCAATGGCCACGGCACCGGCGTGGGCAATGGCATGGGTCCCGGCATCGGTGGTGGCAACGGCCTGAAGAACCCCTTCGGCATGTTCGAGAAAACCACCTCCGCCCTGGAAGGCACCTTCTATGATTTCAAGCAGGACAAGGATCTCAAGCCGCTCGAAGTGACCGAAGCCAGCCTGCGCGAGGACCTGAAGGAAATCGTCAAAAAAGGCTTCAAGGACCGTGATCTCGCGAAATACTTCAAGGCGCCGCGCACGCTCTATCAGACCAAGTGCTTCATCCCCAAGATGTCCGCCGAACAGGCCCCCTCTGCCTTCGAGGTCGAGAAATACGTGCAGCCCAGGTTCTGGTGCGTCGTCTACCGCGGTGCCGTCGTGGCACCCAAAACCGGCAAGTTCCGCTTCGTCGGCTCAGGCGATGACGTGCTGGTGGTGAAATTCAACAATCATCTCATGTTCGACCACGGCTACACACTCGCCTGCACCGGCGGCGGCTGGCAGGCATACTCGCAGGAGAACTACGATCGCGACAAGAATTCGGACGAGATCAAGAATTTCAAAAAGCTCAGCCCCATGCCGGTGCCCATGCGGTCTTACAAATATGCTTCCACCGGCACCGTGAACGCCCAGATCAACGGACTCGCCATCGGCCCCGAATTCGAGGTCCAGGCAGGAAAAACCTATCCCATCGAGATCCTCATCAGCGAAATCCCCGGTGGCATCTTCTCCACCTACCTCCTCATCCAGGAAGAAGGTGCCACCTATCAGAAGGACCCCGCCGGCTGCCCCATCCTCCCGATCTTCCGCCTCGACAACTCCCAGCCGGATCCGTCCCTCCAGGGCGAGGCCCCGCCCTACGACCCCAACGGCCCCATCTGGAAGGCCGCCAGCGGCGGCCTCCGCCGCGACATCTGATCCCTGTAGCGGCGGTCTGTGCAGGCTGTCGGACTTTAAAACAGCGGAAGAGCAAAATCAGCCCTAACAACAAC
>CAXTTX010000063.1:0-606 GCA_964247045.1 uncultured Verrucomicrobiales bacterium
TCGCCATTGTCGCCGCCGAACCACCAGTCGTCGTCGCCCGCCAGCCATACCGAGCGGACCGCGCGGGTCGTGTTGCCGTCCGCGTCCGTCCCGCCCAGCGTGATTGGCAAGGCCGTATCTTCGGCGGCTGTCACGCTTTGGCTCTTCGCCACCGGTGCCTGGTTGGACGTCGTCGTCTGCGGCACCAGGTAGGAAACCTCACTGGAGGCCGGACTCTCCCCGCCCTGCGAGTTGGCCGCCGTGACCGCGAAGTAGTAAGTGGTTCCTTCGGTGAGGCCGGAAACCGAGGCGGTGGTGGCGGTCCCCGCGTCGACCGTGCCCGCCGTGTATACGCCGGACGCCGTGCCATACTTCAGCTTGTAGCTGGTGATGTTGCCCTCGGTGTTCGCGTTCCAAGCGAGTTTCACCGGGGTCGTGGCGACCCCGGCGCTTGCCGACGTGCCACTGGAAAAGAAGGCTGTTAGCGTTAGAAGCAGCGTCGGGACCGCCAGCCGGGCCTTCGTCCGACCGGGTTTTCCGGCGACAGGGCCTGCTGCTTTCCCGGGCGTGATGAGCCTGCACAAGGCTCCGCCCGACTTGGCCCAATGGGCCAAACGGCTGATGTTC
>CAXTTX010000063.1:616-14905 GCA_964247045.1 uncultured Verrucomicrobiales bacterium
GACAGGCAAACCTCCCCGCCTGGACCCTCCCGCGGCGAACCTCGGGAAAAGTGGGCGGACAAACCCGTACGGAACCTTGGCTCGGGGCACGGCAGGACAGCCGTGAACCTCGCCGGGTGTGGGACATGTCCCGTTCCGGGCTGCCCGGTTCGCGAACAGGACTTCGCTTGCCGGGTAGATTTCAATTTTTGGCTCAGGCGGGAAGGGACCCCGTCTGAACCGGCGGACAGCAATTTTTCTTCAAGGTCTCGGACAACAACTGGCTCTGACCTTTCCTGAAATGTAAAAAATACAGGTTTATTAACAAGATTTTTCTTAGTTATTTTTGAACATCTTGAAATCTAAGTTGTCATAAGCCCGTAAGAGCCGTCCTCCAAACTTCTTTTCCGCCCTTGACAAATTTTCCTAAAATTTTGATCAAAAGCGACTTGGAGAAACCTTAAGCCTTTCTCTCAGCTTGGGAAAGCCTCTTGCCCCATTTCCCGGCGATCCGCCATCCCGCGGCGATCTATCAGCCTAACCGGGCCATTTTCCGCGTTTCCCTGACCATAAACCCGCATTTTGCCCCCCGTTTTCCCTCTATCTGCTAATCGTGTTGACAGGCAGTTAGGTTTTCTTTAAAAATTGTCCCGCTCGTCCAACCTGATACCCGATGTTTCGCCCCCCCCGAACCTCCCGTACCAAGGCAGCGGTCGCCCTCTCGTGCGCTTGCTTCTTTCCTTGGTCTTCCGCCAGTGGTCAAAATTTCACCACCCAGGTGGCCAGCCCGGATCCGCTTGGATTCTACGGTGTCCTGCCCATCGGCGATGGTTTCGGCCTTGGCCTGACGCCTTCCGTCGGCGACGGCCTGAAGGGCGGTTTCGCCTATGGCGTTGAGCTTCTGACGGTTTACGACAACAACTTCTTCCTTCAGGAAAGCGGCACCAAGAGCGAGATGACCGCCTTGGTCACGCCGAAGTTCAGCTATACCTCCGACCCGGAAGGCGGCGCCCGCTATTCGCTGGTGGCCAATTACTCACCCGCCTTCCGCGGCTATTGGCACAACTCCAACCTCAACGGTGTCGATAATTCCGGCGACGTCACCTTCCGCGCGGTTGGCGCGAAAACCGAGCTGACCGCCTACCTGCGCTACAGCGAGCTTTCCGGCACGGACCGCCTCACCGGCCAGTTCGTTAATGGAGCGCTGTTCACCACCGGCCTGGAGGGCAACTACCAGGTGGCTCCCCGCACCTCCATCTTCGCGAGCTGGTCGCTGTCCTCATCCGATTACCAGGACAGCGGTCTCATCGGCGCGGACATCTACACCACCAATGTCGGTGCTTTCTGGTCCGCGACGGAGCGCTTCGCCTTCGGCCCTTCCATCCGCTACATCCTCGCCGAATCGGACAATACGGGCAGCCGGGATGCCTGGTCGTTGAACTTCCAGGGCCGCTACAAGGCGGGCGAGCGCATGCAATTCCTCGCCTCCATCGGCTTGGAAACCGCGAAGAGCTCCCGCGACAGCGGGGAAACCACCGGCCTCACCGGCAACCTCACCGCGCTTTACGCGATCAATGACCGCCTCGTCTGGCGGAACTCCATCGAGTACGTCACGGTGCCCTCGCCAAACCAGACGAACTACGTCGTCAACAACTTCTCCTACTCCAGCTCGCTGGAGCGCCAGCTCACCCGCGGCACCGTCGGCATCGGTATCGACCTGAATCTCTCCGAGTATGAGGGCGTCGGCCCCGTCGGCGTCGCGCTGGACAACGAGGAGAACATCAGCGCCTTCATCAACTACCGCCGGAAGTTCTTCCTGGACCGCCTCGAGTTCGAAACCGAGCTGCGCTACTCCGAGAACGATGGGCAGACGGACTGGGACCAGCTCCGGATCACCGCCGGCTTCGAGGTGCAGTTCTGATCGCCGCCCGATTTCCCACCGCCATCCCGGTGTTTTGCTGAAAAGTAAAGCTTCCCTAGGCAATCTGCCTCCGGAGGGCGGGTCGTTTTCTGAAATTCAGAATCCCTTCGATTTCTGGAACTCCCCCCGGGGAAGCCGTCCCAAGGCGCCAAGCGGGGATCTCCCCGCCGCGAAAACGGGGAAGATGGCAAGCTAGCTGCTAAATTATGGCGAGCCGTAATGATTTTTTTACAACCTCTTCTCCCGGGCCGGTTCGCGGTTTCCATGAACCGGCTGAAACCATCGCCGCGGCCATGCGCAAAGCTGCTAGAAAATGCCCGGATTTTCCGATCTGAACGGGCCTTTCCGGGTGGGCGACTACGCGATTGCGTAGTTCCCAGTGGCCGATTTTCGGGCATGATGGTTACTGTTAGCGGTGCTGTGCAGCCGCTGCCCGCCTGATAGACCTTGTCCATTTGGCGGCCTCCTCCCCCCCTCCCCAATGAGACTCCCTGAAAGTCCGATCACGAATGCTGCCCGCGGGCCGGCGGCTTCCGCCGCGTCCCCAACGACCGTGTTTACAATGGGTCGGCACTTCTTTGGAACCAGCCTCCGCTTGACATTTGTTGCGGCGAAGGGGCATGCCTTTGCAGGACGAATTTCGCAACTGTCAGACTATTAGGTATTCTGTATTTAGTTTATAAACATTTCCATTCGCCCGCCCCGACCTCCCCTTCGTAATATTCCTTGAAAATCCGGGTTAAATCCGCTAGGAAAAGCCCGGTTTTCGACGTGCCGCTTTACATGAAGCCGCCTGCCGGAAACAATTTTTAAAGGAATGAAACGAACCTCCAACTCCCCGATCCAATATCCCCCAATTGGTTTTGATGCCTGATGGCGCCAAACGACCACGGGCGGCAGCGTCTCACTCCCTATTCCACGGATTTCCAACGTAAAAACCCAAACTCCGTAACTCTTCCATGAACATCTCCTAATACAGGCACCCGCTCTCAGATCACCCCCCACCCCCCCCAAAATCCCCCCATGACTGCTTTAGAAGCAAAGTCTTCACCCAAGGTATTGCCCCCCCGCGCAAGACCGAAGTCCCCCTCCCAGACGGCAAGATTGCCGTTCCACGATGTCTATCGTGGCCGCGCCCGCAGGAATGTTTCCTCCGGCCGTCCCGCGGAATTCCCCGCGATCTCCGCTGCTCCACGTCTCGGGGAGCAAGCTGCGGCCACATCTTCCGCTGCCAGGAATATCGTCTGGAAGCGTCGGCTGGATGTCACCTGCGTCATGCTGAGCCTGCCCGTGGTCCTGCCACTCATGGCGCTCATCATCGCCTGGATCCGCTTCGTTTCCAAAGGACCCGCCCTGTTCCGCCAGGAACGCGTCGGCCAGGATGGAAAGCGCTTCGTCCTCTACAAGTTCCGCAGCATGAAGCTGAATGCTGGCACGGGCCGCCACGAGGCCTACCTCCGGCACCTCGTCAAATCCGACAGCCCGATGATCAAGCTGGATCTGCTCTGCGATTCGCGGCTCATCCGGGGCGGTTGCCTGCTGCGCGCCGCCGGTCTCGACGAGCTGCCCCAGCTCATCAACGTCCTGCGCGGTGAAATGAGCCTGGTCGGTCCGCGCCCCTGCCTCCCGCAGGAGCACGCCTTCTTCTCTCCCCGCCAGAAGGAGCGCTTCAAGGCCCTTCCCGGTCTCACCGGCACCTGGCAGGTCAGCGGCAAGAACCAGTGCACCTTCAGCGAGATGAACGAAATGGACATCCATTACGTTAACAACGCCTCCCTGAAGCTGGACCTGGCCACCATGCTCCGCACGCCAGCCGCGCTCATCCAGCAAATCGGACAGGCCTTCCGCCAGCACGTGCCCGCCCGCCCGCTCTCCTCCCACGGGGAAGCCTGCCGGAACGCGCGCCCGGAATACGCCACCCAACGGTTGACCCAATGATGAAATGACACGGCCCGTCGCGACAGGAGTCGTCGGCTATGGTTACTGGGGGCCGAATTTGGCCCGGTGCTTCAACCATCTGCCCGGCTCCCGTCTCGCCGCCGTTGCCGATCCCAAGTCCCATCGCCTCGACCATTTCAAAAAGCTCCACCCGGGCATCCCTTCCCATGCGGATTTCCGCAAGCTGTTGGAAGACGAGGTGGATGCCGTGGCCATCGCCACCCCGCTCCGGACGCACTACTCCATCGCCAGGGCCGCTCTCCTCGCCGGCAAGCATGTCCTGATCGAAAAGCCGATGGCCGCCTCCACCGCCGAGTGCGAGGACCTCATCGCGATTGCCAGGGACCGCGGTCTGACCCTGATGGTCGGCCACACCTACCTCTACTCGGAAGCCTTCCTCAAGATCAGCGGGATCATCGCCAGTGGAGAAATCGGCGAGGTCCGCTACATCAATTGCCAGCGCCTCAACCTCGGCCTCTTCCAGAATGACATCAACGTCGCCTGGGACCTCGCGCCACATGATCTCTCGATCATCCTCCGCATCATGGGCGCGCTGCCCCTGTCCGTGAACTGTCAGGGCAACGCCCACATCAACCCGGACATCGAGGACGTCACCAACATCTCGCTTTCCTTCCCGGGCAAACGCTTTGCCACCATCCAGAGCAGTTGGCTGGAACCCCGCAAGGTCCGCCAGATGACCTTCGTCGGCACCCGCAAGATGATTGTCTTCGACGATCTCCAGCCGCTCGAGAAAATCCGCATCTACGACGTCCGCGTTGATCGCCCGCCCCACTACGACAGCTTCGCGGAGTTCCAATACTCCTACCACTACGGCGACTGCCACGTCCCGCACATCGGCCAGCGCGAACCACTCATGAATCTCTGCGAGCACTTCGTTTCCGCCGTTTCCAGCGGTGCGCGCGTGCTTTCCCCGGGTGAGAATGGCGCGGAGATCGTTCGCATCCTGGAAGCCGCCCAGGTCTCGCTCCGTGCGGGCGGCACCCCGGTTTCGCTGGCAGAGCCCCGCATCGTTCCCATCTCCTCCGCGGCCCGCGCCTTGCCGGAGGCGGGCTAACAGAATCGCCGCCATGTCCTCCTTCCCACCCGATGGCCTGCGCATTGCCCCCGACGTGAAACTCGGCAGGGACGTCCGCATGCACGGTTTCGTGAACCTTTACGGTTGCGAGATCGGGGATGAAACCCGCATCGGCTGCTTCGTGGAGATCCAGAAAGGCGTCCGCGTCGGTGCCCGCTGCAAGATTTCCAGCCACTCGTTTCTCTGCGAGGGTGTGACCCTCGGGGACGAGGTTTTCATCGGCCATGGAGTCATGTTCACCAACGACCGCCATCCCCGCGCCGTCACGCCGAATGGCAGACCACAGGACGAAGCCGACTGGGAGTGCCTTCCCACCGTCGTCGGGCGCGGTGCTTCCATCGGTTCCGGCAGCACCCTGCTGGGCGGCATCATGATCGGTGAAAACGCCATGGTCGGCGCTGGCAGCGTCGTCACCCGGGATGTCAGTGCCGGTTCCACCGTTTCGGGAAATCCCGCGCGGCAGATGAAACTTTCCACCCACGCCGGAGCATGAAGGTTCCTTTCCTCGATCTCCAATCGCTGCACGCGCCGCGCCGCGCGGAAATCCTCGCCGCCATCGGCGGGGTGATCGACAGCGGCGAGCTCGCCGGTGGAATCCATGTCGAAAATTTCGAACGGGCCTTCGCGGCCTATTGCGGGACCCGCCACGCCGTTGCCGTTGGCACCGGCACCGAGGCCCTCTGGCTGGCACTGGCCGCTTGTGGCATCGGCCATGGCGACGAGGTGATCACCGTGCCCATGACCTTCTTCGCCACCGTCGAGGCGATCCTGATGACCGGTGCGAAGCCGGTCTTCGTGGATGTGGATGAAAATACCCGCACCCTGGATGTCTCTGCCTTGGAAGCGGCCCTCACGGACCGCACGAGGGCCATCCTGCCCGTTCACCTCTTCGGTCAGCCCGCCGACATGGAGCCGATCAACACCTTCGCCCGCCAACACGGCCTCATCGTCATCGAGGATGCCGCCCAAGCCCATGGCGCCGAGTACCGCGGTCGCAAGGCCGGATCGCTCGGCAAGGCCGGTTGCTTCAGCTTCTACCCGTCGAAGAATCTCGGCGCCCTCGGGGAAGGCGGTGCCGTCACCACCGATGATGACACCCTCGCCGGATGCCTCCGCGCCATGCGCAACCACGGCCAGACCACGAAAAACCTCCACGTCATGCCCGGTTCGAACTGCCGCATGGATGGTATCCAGGGTGCCGTCCTCTCCCTCAAACTGAGCGGCTTGGACGAGGAAAACCTCTCCCGCCGCGCCCATGCCACCCGCTACCGCAACGCACTCGCAGGCTTGGAAAACATCGGCCTGCCGGAGGACGCCGCCGGTTCCCGCCACGTGTATCATCTTTTCGCCATCACCCTCGACCGGCGCTCGGAAATGATCTCCGCCTTGGACCAGGCCGGCATTGGCCATGGCATCCATTATCCGGTTCCGGCCCATCTCCAGCCCGCCTGTGCCGCTCTCGGCCACACGCGCGGCGATTTCCCGGTTTCGGAAAGTTTGGCCGGCCGGCTGCTCTCCCTTCCCATGTTTCCCACCATGCGCGCCGAACAAATCGACGCTGTCGCGGATGTCATCCGCCACGCCTCGCGCCTCCCCGCCGTGGCCTGATTCCCTTTCCACGCTCGACTCCCAGATACCCCAATCCCCCCCCGACCCTTCCCGGTCAGAACTTCATATCCCGAGTATTCGATGCAAAAGTCTCAACAAAAGGCTCTCCCGAAAGAGACCTTCGGCGTTAACGACGTCCTGTACATTCTCTTCAGGCACAAGTGGAAGATCCTCATCCTCTCCGCGCTTGGCTTCGGGGGTGCCGCTTTCGTCTATAGCAATCGCATTCCCCTCTTCCAGTCCCAGTCCAAGGTGCTGGTCAAGTACGTGCAGAACCGCTCCGGCATGGACGACGTGGAGTCCGAAATGAGCACCATGGGTGCTACCGGGATCCAGGTCATCGCCACGGAAGTCCAGATCATCCAGACCGAGGATCTCGCGATCAAGGTCGCCGAGGCTGTCGGGCCGAAGCGCATCCTTCCGGAGATGGGCGACCAGGCCACCGCGCTGGATGCCGCACAGACGATCCTCGCCAATCTCGAGGTCGGCGCTCTGCCCGGCAACAACGTCGTCAACATCAGCTACAGTTCGCCCGATCCGGAGCTGGCGGTGGACGTGTCCAAGGAACTCCTCACCCAGTACGCTTCACGGCATTTGGAAATCCACCGCTCCCGGGCGAACTTCGACATGGTTTCCAAACAGGTCGAGGAAGCGCTCGTCCACCTCCGCAAGACGGAGGAGGAACTCAACAAGCTGCGCACCTCTTCCAACATCACCAGCTGGTCCGAAGCCAGCGGCGCTCTCGCGACCCAGCGCGCGAAGACGATCGAGGAACTGATGTCCGCCAAGGCGGATCTTGCCGACCACACCGCGCTCCTCGCCGCCATGGAAAAAGTGACCGGTGACTTGCCGCTTCCCACTCCGGAAGAAAAGGAAGCGCCGCGTGCCCGCCAAGTGATTCCCGGCCAGACCATCACCGATTTCAAGGCCCTCCAGGACAGCCTCGCCCTGCTCAAGAAGCGCGATTTCGAGCTGAAACTCAAATTCAGGCCCGGCAACCGCCTCCTCACCGTCAACCAGCAGCAGATCGCCGATTACGAAGCGAAAATCCGCTCGCTCGCCACGAAATACCCGGAACTCCAGATGGAGGCCGCCAACCTCGAAAGCGGTGCGAAGAGCCCCCAGAACGAATTGCTCGGCGCGAAGGCGAAAATCGCTTCCGTCACCGCGCGCATCGAACTCTATAACAAATTGCTCGACGAAATCAGTGCCCAGTTCAAGGAGCAGTATGCCATCGGTGCCAAGATCGACGAACTCGAGCGCCAGCGCCAGATGGAGGACACCGAGTACCGCTCGCTCCAGACCAAGCTGAAGGGCGCACAAGTGGATGTCGCCCTGGATCCCGCCAGCATGCCGAACATCACCGTCGTCCAGCATCCTTCCAAGCCCTTCCCCGTCGCCGACAAGCTCACCATGAAAATCGTCGCCGGCCTCGCCGGTGGCGGCATGGCACTCGGCCTCGGCATGGCTTTCCTCATCGAGCTGATCTTCAACCGCAAGATCCAGCGGCCGATGGATATCCAGGCGCGCCTGCAGCTCCCGCTGCTCATGTCCATCCCGTACATCCGTCGCAAGGACCGCGGTGGCCTCATGCTCTCCCACGAGAGCAACGCTCCCCGCCTCGGCCCCGGTGCGAATCCCGATCTAACACTCGCCACCGCGCGGGAAGCCACACCGGAAACCGGCATCCGCAGGGCGAATCACTTCATCCTCCCGTATTCGGAAACCATCCGCGACCGCATCATCTTCAACTTCGAGATCAACAACGTCGTCCACAAGCCGAAGCTCGTTGCCGTCACCGGCCTCTCGGAAGGCGCCGGTTCTTCCACCATTGCCGCCGGCCTCGCGAAGTCCTTCTCTGAAATCAACGGCGCCAAGGTCCTCCTCGTCGATCTCAGCTCGAACCATCCGGAGGAAAGCCCGATCTTCGGCGAGATCGCCCGCCACTCCCTCAGCGGCGCCCTCCAGCTCGCGAAGGGCAGCAAGTTCAAGCAAAGCGACCAGCGCCTCTACTACGCCAGCGCCACCGCGCGCCGGGATGACAGCGGCCTCACCACCTTCTCGCCGATGCATCTCTACGAATTGATGCCTCACCTCCAGGCCAGCGACTACGACTACATCGTCTTCGACATGCCGCCTATCGACCAGACCAGCCGCACCCTCACCATGGCCGGCCTGATGGATAAGGTGCTGCTCATCCTCGACGCGGAAAACACCAGTCGCGACGCCCTCAAGTGGGGTTACTCGGAACTCGTCAAGGGCCGCGCCGACGTCTCCTGCATCTTCAACAAGACCCGCTCCCACGCTCCGGGCTGGTTGCTTGGCGAAGCTTGAACCACGGCTCCCCGCGCCGTCTACCCTGTGGAAATACCTTGCCGGATTCGATGACACAACAGGTGAAGCATCCTGGCTCGCTCGCCATGGCGGGGGGCAGCCACGGGCTCCTCGCGCGCGCCTATTTCCGGATCAAGCCCTTCCTGCCGAAGGGTCTCCGCTGGGCCCTGCGCCGCCAGCAGGTTTCGCGCATCATCCGCCGCAACGCGGACACCTGGCCCATCCGCCGCTCCGCCGCGGAGAAACCGCCCGGCTGGTCCGGCTGGCCGGAGGGCAAGAAATTCGCCCTGGTTTTCACTCACGATGTCGAGTCCCCGGAGGGCCTTGAAAAGGTCCGTCCGCTGGCGGAGCTGGAAATGCGCCACGGCCTCCGCTCCTCCTTCAACTTCATCCCGGAAGGCCCCTATGCCGATCCCGTTGAACTCCGCCATTGGCTCGTGGAAAACGGCTTCGAAGTCGGTGTCCATGATCTCAACCACGACGGCCAGCTTTACGAGTCCCGCGAGAGTTTCAGCCGCAAGGCGGAGTCCATCAACCGCTACCTGCGGGATTGGGACGCCGTCGGCTTCCGCTCCGGATTCATGCTCCATCAGCTCGACTGGCTCCATGACCTGGACATCAGCTACGACGCCTCCACCTTCGATACCGATCCCTTCGAGCCCCAGCCGGAAGGGTCGGACACGATCTTCCCCTTCCTCGTGAAGCCCGAGGACGGCACCGCTCCCGGCTACGTGGAGCTTTCCTACACCCTCCCCCAGGACTCCACGCTCTTCCTCCATCTCGGGGAAAAGACCCCCGCCATCTGGAAAAAGAAGCTGGCCTGGATCCGCCGCAACGGCGGCCTCGCCCTCGTCAATATCCACCCGGACTACATCAGCTTCTCCGGTGAAAAATCACCGTCCTTTAGCTACCCGGTGGACGTGTTGAAAGAGTTTCTTGAATTTGTTTGCTCGGAACATGATGGCATGTTCTGGAATCCCCTCGCCCGCGATCTGGCATCATGGTATCGCGAGCGCTCCCCCTCCCCCCATGACCAGGCCCGGTGAATCCCGGGTTGCCAGCCATCGTTGATATCCCCCCATGATCAGACTTCGACACAAGCTGTTGATCCAAATGTTCCGGCTGTTTGACCAGCTGGTGCTCATGATCACCGCCCTTGGCATCATCTGCTACCGCCCGGAGAAAGCTCTCCAGGGCCTTGGCCCCCACGTCTTCAACGCGACTCTCGATTTGAACGACGCCATCGGAATGCTCTTTCTGGCCTTCGGCTGGATTGGTATATTCGACTACTTCATCCGCTATCGCGCGGACCGCCTCGTTGCCTTCAATACCCAGGTACAGAATCTCCTCAAGGCCACCACGCTTGCCGCTTTCTGGCTTCTGGTCGTTTCGGCGGTCTTCTCGGTGAAGAGCTTCAATCCTTACAACATTCTACTCTTCTTTGTCACGGTCACGTTCGTCGGCATCGTCAGCCGGCTCTTCCTGCGGCTTCTTCTGCTCAATGCCCGCCGCTCCGGCTACAACTACCGCTACCTGCTCATCGTGGGCGTCACCGGGAGGGCCCGCCAGGTAGCCGAGAAGATCGAAAAAAAGCCGGAACTTGGCTACAAGATCATCGGCTTCGTCGCCGAAACCCCCGAGGCCATGGCCGATTGGGAAGCCGGTGACCACAAGTCGTGGAAAGGCCTCGGCGTACTCCCCAATCTCCGCGGAATCCTCACCAAGGAGCGGGTCGATGAAATCGTCGTCTGCCTTCCCGTGGATTCCCGTTTCAGCGACATCACCATGATCGTCCAGAGCGCCCGTGATCTCGGCATCGTCGTTCGCCTCATGCCGGACGCGGCGGATGGCAGCCTGCTGCGCAACCTCCACGTCGAGGAGTTCGAGGACGAGTGCGTTGTCACCCTTTTCCGCGAGCAGTTGCTGATGCAGCTCCTGTTGAAGCGCGTCCTGGATACCGCCCTTTCGGTCCTGGTCCTGATCATCCTCTTCCCGCTCATGGCGGCTGTTGCCTTGCTGATCAAGCTCACCAGTCCCGGCCCCGTCTTCTTCACCCAGAACCGCGTTGGCATGAACCAGCGCCAGTTCAAGCTCTACAAGTTCCGCTCCATGGTCGCCGACGCGGAGAAACGCAAGCTCGAGCTCGCCCACCTCAACGAGCGCGACGGCCCGGCCTTCAAGATCGAGAACGACCCGCGCACCACCTGCATCGGCCGTTTCATCCGCAAGACCAGCAGCGACGAGTTGCCCCAGCTCTTCAACGTCATCAGCGGCGAGATGAGCCTCGTCGGCCCGCGCCCGCCCCTGCCGGAAGAGGTGAAGCGTTACGAGTGGCTCTTCCGCAAGCGTCTTTCCGTCAAGCCGGGCATCACCTGCATCTGGCAGATCAGCGGCCGCAACAGCGTCTCCTTCGACCGCTGGATGGAAATGGATCACGAGTATGTCGAAAACTGGTCCGTCGCCCTGGACCTGAAGATCCTGCTCATGACCATCCCCGCCGTCCTTCTTCGCCGCGGCGCGTCCTGATTCTCTCACGCGGATGGCAAAGGATAGACCAAAGGTGCTGGCGATCGCGTCCGGCGGCGGACACTGGGTGCAGCTCTTGCGCCTCCGTCCCGCCTTCGAGGGCACGGATGTCATCTTCGCGACCGTTAGGGAGGGCTACCGGCAGGATGTCGCCGGTGCGGAATTCCGCCTCATCCCGGACTCGAACCGCTGGAACAAGCTCAAGCTTATCAAGAGTGCCGCCGCCATCTTCTGGCTCGTTTTCCGCGAGCGCCCGGACGTGGTCATCACCACCGGCGCGGCTCCGGGCTACTTCGGCGTCCGCTTCGGCAAGCTCCTCGGCGCCCGCGTCGTCTGGGTGGACAGCGTGGCGAATGCCGAGGAACTTTCCCTGTCCGGTGAAAAGGCCGGCACTTTCGTCGATCTCTGGTTGACCCAGTGGGCGCATCTCGCCCGCGAGGGCGGACCAAAATGCATGGGCAGCGTCTTATGATTTTCATCACCGTCGGCACCGACCTGCCCTTCGACCGCATGCTCAAGGTCATCGACGCCTGGGCGGGCGAAAACAAGCGGAAGGACATCTTCGCGCAGATCGGCGAAGGCGGCTGGGAGCCGAAACACATCGCCTTCTCCCACTTCCTCCAGCCGCCCCAGTTCGTGGAGAAGTTCAAGGCTTCCAGCATCATCATCTCCCATGCCGGCATGGGCACCATCCTCTCCGCGCTCCATCATGGCAAACCGATCCTCGTCATGCCGAAGCGTGCCAGCCTCGGCGAGCACCGCAACGAGCACCAGACCGCCACCGCGAAACGCATGATGGAGTTTGGCAACGTCAACGTCGCCTTCGACGAAACGGAACTCCGCGAAAAGCTCGACCACCTCGACAAGCTCGCCACGCCCCGCCAGATCGGCAGCTCCGCCAGCGAGGGCCTCGTCGCCGGCCTCCGCGAATTCATCTTTGCAAAGGCGGGAACCGCATGAGCGGCTCCCGGTCCAGATCCCTTGGCTTGTTGGCCTCCCTGCTCGATCCGCGCTGCTACCTGCATGCCGTTCGCATGCTCCATTATTTCGGTTATAGCCACGTCAAGGAGCGCCGCCTCATCAAGATGGGCCCCGGCACCCGCATGGCTCCCAATGTTTCCTTCCGCAATGGTGAACGCATCGTCATGGGCCGCGACTGCCACATCGGCGAGCGCTGCTACCTCTGGGCGGGCGACTCCACCGGCCGCATCATCATCGGCGATTTTGTCTCCCTCGCCCCGGAAGTTTTCATCACCTCTTCCGACTATCAGTTCGTCGCCGGCAAGCCCTTCCGCGACCAACCGAAACGCGAGCGCGACGTGCGCATCGGCAATGACGTCTGGCTCGGTACCGGCGTCGTTGTCACCGCCGGCGTCACCATTGGCGATGGTTGCATCATCGGCGCCGGTGCCGTGGTGACGAAGGACATCCCCGCGGGCTCCATTGCCGTGGGTGTGCCCGCCAAGGTTGTCGGCCAGAGAAACGAATCACCCAGTTGAATCCCCCCAACATGAAAGCAGACGTCGCGATTGTCATCGTCACCTACAATTCCGCCGAACAGATCGAAGACTGTTTGGACAGCGTGTACGCCGAAGGAAAATCCGTTTCCCAACAAGTCGACAACGAGTCCCGCGACAACACCGTGGAAATCATCCGCACCAAATACCCCCAGGTGGAACTTGTCCTTCCCGGCAAGAACCTCGGCTTTGCCGCGGGTGTGAACCTCGGCGCCTCCCATGCGGATGCCGAGTTCGTCCTCCTGCTCAATCCGGACACCGTCATCCTTCGCAACGCCGTCGGCAAGGTCGTCGACTTCGCCCGCGCCCATCCGGGTCACGGTCTTTATGGTGGCCGCACCCTGCGCCCGGACGGCTCGCTGGAACCCTCCTCCTGCTGGGGACAGCCCACGCTCTGGAGCATGGCCATGTTCGCCTTCGGCCTCACCACCATCGCTCCGAAAAATTCCATCCTCGATCCCGAGTCCCTCGGTGAATGGAAGCGCGACACCGCCCGCGAGGTCGGCGTCATCACCGGCTGCTTCCTTCTCGCTCCGAAGAACGTCTGGGACCAGCTCAAGGGCATGGATGAGCGCTACTTCATGTATGGCGAGGACGTTGATATGGCGATGCGCGCCCGCGCCGCCGGATACCGCCCGATGATCTGCCCGGATGCCGAGCTCGTCCACGAGGTCGGCCAGAGTTCGGAAACCCCGGTCCACAAGACCCTCCTTCTCTACCGCGGCAAGGCCAGTTTGGTTAGAACGCATTGGCGTGGTCCCGCCAAGTGGCTTGGCCTCTTCTTCCTTGCCGCCGGCACCGGCCTTCGTGCTTGCCTCGCCGGTCTCGGTTCCCGCAAGGATGGCGGTGGCCGTTGGCAAACCCTTTGGAAGGAACGCGGCACCTGGTTGCAGGGTTATCCCTCGGACAAGCAACCCGTCGCGGGCTGAACCTGCTTGGCTCCGATTTCTCCGGCCATGATCAGCGTCGTCATTCCCAGCTACAACCGCCGCGACGGCATGCTCGCGCTGCTTGCCGATGTCTATCGGCAGGAGGGTGTGGACTTCGAGGTCATCGTCGTCGATGACGGCTCGCCGGATGACAGCGTGGACGCCATCCGCCGCGAGTTCCCGCAGGTCAAACTCCTCGTGAACGAAAAGAACGGTGGCCCGGCCGTCACCCGCAACCGCGGCATCATGGCCGCCACCGGCGAGTTCATCGTCGGTTTCGACAGCGACGTCACCGTTCCCGACCGCCTGCTTCTCAAGAAGGTGGTCGCCTGCTTCGGGGAATCACCTTCCATCCACGGCCTCGCCCTCCACATCCTCAAGCCGGACGGCAAGTCCGAGGACGTCGGCCGCTGGTGGCACCCGGTTCCCGTGGAGGTATTC
>CAXTTX010000063.1:14915-16511 GCA_964247045.1 uncultured Verrucomicrobiales bacterium
GCCGCTTCTTCACCTCCTATTTCAGCGGCACCGCCTACGCTTTCCGCCGCGAGGCCGTCATCCAAGCCCGCCTCTACCCGGAAATCTTCTACATGCACTACGAGGAGGTCGAACTCGCCTGGCGCATCCTCGACAATGGCGGCAAAATTCTCTACACCCCGGAACTGGTTTCCATCCACCACGCCAATCCGGTTTCCCGCCGCAGCGAGGTGGAGGTTTTCTACAAGCCCCGCAACCAGATTCTCCTCGCGGCCTCCTGCCTCCCGCTTGGCCCCGCGCTGGCCTACGCCATCCCCCGCACGGCCTACCAATGCTTCAAGGCCTGCTCCCGCGGCCATTTCCGCGACTTTTTCCGCGCCATGCGCTCCGCCTGTGCCCTTTTTCCGCGCCAGTGGTCCCTCCGCAAACCTCTCCAGAGCCATACTCTATCCGAAATCCGCTCCCTCAAGGAACCAGTTTCCGTTCAACCTGAGGGGGTTCTGGTGAGTTAGGTGCTGATCGTTTGACATTCCCCCGCTCGCACCCGAGCGTTTCTTTCGCAAGATTTTAAAAATCGCCTTGTCCCTGCGCGGCGAATTTTTTAATCTTTAATAGAAGTTGAAGTTTAAATTAAGCCGATTTGGTTGATAATGAACCGGTTGGCCCAACTTTTTTAAGAAAATGCTTAAGATTCCCTTCAAAAAGGCACCGGCATTCGCTGCCTGCGTCTTTCTTTTTGTCATCGGTTTCTCGCGTGAAGCGGCCACGGCAGCGACTTCGGTGTCCCAATACGGGATTACCTGGACCTTCTCGGAAGACCGACCTGTCGGTCAGTTCGTGAATGGCGACTGGTGGGTTGTGGGCCCTGTCACCCTCACCAATATCTCGCCGAAGAGCTCCAGTGCCAGCGATTATTCGAATGGCACGATGCTCAACCCTGTTCCTGGCCAACCTCAGGGCCTCTACTACGATGCCGGTACCAATTCCCCCGCCTACTCCGCGGCGAAAAACATCTCGCTCCAGCTTCCTTACACGGTCCAGTCGAACAATTCGGTGTATTCCACCATGAATAACCCGGACACGTGGGTCAGCGGCTCCGCCGCTGAAAAAACGTGGTTCAAGGAAACAGCGGTTCTCACCGTGCTTCCCACCGCCCCTCCAGCGGGCAGTTTCCGCCCACCGTATGCCGGGACGAACAAGACCATCCGCTCGAACTGGAATGTCTCCCAGATGAACTACGCCGCGCTCCGCAGCTTGGCCGCACCGGTCGCGGGCAATGTCCCGAACCGAGCGTGGCTCGAGGAAGCGACCAAGCGTCCGCTTCTGGAGATGCACCTTAACTATCTGAACTCGAATTGGAAAGCCTCGTGGGCGGAGAACAAGTCCGGCGGCTATCCGCGCCGCACCTACGGCCGCGAAATCTCCCACATCAGCAGCGAGGCGGGCCTGTTCCTCCAGACGAATGCCGCCAATTCCACCAAGGAGCGCCTGCTCATCAACATGTGCCAATGGGGCATCGACATCGGTGGCCTTCTCGACGTGGGTATGCAATGGCAGCCTAACGGGGGCCATAACCACGGCCGTCTCCTGCCGCTTTTTATCGCCGCCAAAGTGCTG
>CAXTTX010000064.1:0-5286 GCA_964247045.1 uncultured Verrucomicrobiales bacterium
TTCAATCGAGGCCGGTGTCAAAATCGGCATCGCCCGCACGACCCAAGCTGGCAGCTATGTCGGCAAGGATCTCCTGTGACCAAATCGTCACACGGCAGGATTTCGCCGCATCGTCCTTCGCCCCCTACCTTGCAGCGAAATGCATCGAATTCTGATCGTAGAAGACGAACGTGACATCGCCGACCTGATTGGCTTCAACTTGGTACGTGCGGGGTATGAGGTCCTGAAAGCCCATGACGGGATCGAGGGTACCGAGGTCGCCCTCCGCGAGCGGCCGGACCTCATCTTGCTGGACCTGATGCTTCCCGGGCGGGACGGCTACTCGGTCTTCCGCGAGCTGCGGCGGGACGCGCGCACGCTCAATACCCCGGTCATCATGCTCACCGCCCGCGCCCAGACGGAGGACCGCATCCAAGGCCTCGAAGCCGGTGCCGACGATTATTTGACCAAACCCTTCAGTCCCAAGGAACTCATGCTGCGCGTCCAAGCCGTGCTCAAGCGCAGCGATGGCCCCCCGGGGGTGGTCGATTTCACCTTCGGGCCCTTCCGTTTCGACAAGAACTCGCTCAAATTCTACCTAGACAACCAGCCGGCCGAGCTAACTGCCACCGAGTTCAAGCTCCTCCTCTATCTCTGCGAGCGGCCGGGCAAGCCCCAGGACCGCAATGAATTGCTCCGCACCGTCTGGGGTTACAGCGATGCCACCCACAGCCGCACCCTGGACACGCACATGAAACGCCTGCGCCAAAAACTCGGCCCCCACGGCACTTTGGTTGAAACTGTTCGCGGCGTCGGTTATTGCGTTGCGAAAGCGGGCGCATGACCAACGAGATCTCCATCCTTGCCGCCGTCTCGGCCCTCGCCGCGCTGGTGGTCCTCACATGGCGCCATCGCGGCTCCCGCAAGCAATCCCAGGCGGAAATCAGCAACTGGAAACAACGCCTCGAACATGACCTCCAGCAAGCCCGCTCCGAGCGCGACCTCCTCCTCAACGCCCTCGGCGATGCATTCCTCCTCGTCGATCCGGAATCCAACATCCGCTTCGCCAACCAGGCCGCCCTCTCGCTCTTCGGAAACCGCGGCATCATCGACAGGCCTGTTAGGGAGGCCTTTGTCGATCCGCGCCTCGCGGATGCGTTGCTCCGTTGCCTCGAAACCGGCGAACCGGTGCAATCGCGCCTCGTCCTTTCCCAGCAAACCTCCCCGCGCGGTGACCTGGAAAACCGCGGCGTCAACGCGTGGATCATCGATGCCGCCCGCCTTCCCGTATCCACCGGCGATACTCCTAACACCCGTGTCATCATCCGCGACGTGACCACCGAGCACCAGTTGGAACAAGTCCGCAAGGACTTCGTGGCAAACGCTTCCCACGAACTCCGCACCCCACTCGCCATCATCAATGGCTACCTCGAGAACTTGTTGGACGACGGCATGCTGGAGGAACCGGAGATGGCTCGCCGCTTCCTCACCATCATGCGCAAGCACTCGGACCGCATCTCCCGCATCGTCGAGGACATGCTGGTCATCTCACGTCTCGAGTCCGGCGAGGCAAACGCCCTCAAGTTGGAACCCTTCCGCATCCGTTCCTGCATCAACGATATCCTGGAGCGCCTCGAGTCGGTCATCCGCGGCCAGCAGGCGGACGTCACCGTCCAGATGCCGGACCCCGGGCTGGTCATGCATGGCGACCGCTTCTATTGGACCCAGGTCCTGTTCAATTTGGTGGAAAATGCCCTCAAACAGAATCCTTACCCGGGCCTGCGGGTCGAGATCGGTTGCATGCAATCCGGCGAGCATTTCCTCATCTGGGTTTCAGACAACGGCGTCGGCATCCCGAGCGCCGACCTCCCGCACATCTTCCGGCGCTTCTTCCGCGTCGAGAAGCACCACTCCCAGCAGGAGATCAAGGGCACCGGTCTGGGGCTCTCGATCGTCAAACGGGCCATCGAGGCCCACGGCGGCACCATCGGCGTGACCTCCGTCCCCGGCAGCGAGACGAAGTTCCTGATCACCGTTCCCAAGGACACTCCCGCTCCCGCCTGACGGTTCCTTCCCGATTCCCTTGGGCCATGATTTCCGGGCAGGATCTGGCATCCGCTTTCCAACAGCGGCTGTCACGTCCCGCCAAGAGCATCTCCACCTATCCTTTCCGGTGATTCTGCCGGATGAAATGGTCTGGAGCCAGGCCATGGACGCGTTTGAAAGCTCTGGAAAACTGGAACTGGCTTGAGAAACCCAGGGCGGCCGCCACCTCTTTTACCATCATCCCGGATTCGAGCAATAGCTCGGAGGCCCTCTGCATTTTCAAGCGCATCAGGAACTGATACGGGCTTCCTTGCCCGAATGTCCGGAAGATCCGGGAGAGATGGCCCGGCGTCATGTGGCATCCCCGGGCGATATCTTCGGCATTTTGAAGGGTAACAAAATGTCTTTCGATATGTCGGCGGGTGCGTTGATAGGTGGAAATCCCCCGGGACTCGATGTGTTGCGGCATCACGCCCAACTGGGCGATTTTCAGCAGCAACAGCCGCAGGTGGGCGGACGAAAGATCTGCTTCCAGCCCTCCTCCGGCAGTCGCGTCCCGCTGGAGGTTGTCGAAGATTTCCTCGACCTCCCGGGGCGACGAGATTTGGACAGCGATCCATTTCCCCAGGAGGGATGCCGAAAGCAAGCCCGCCGCTTCCCGCCCCGAAAAATCCACGTAATACTTGCGCATTGGCCTGGCTCGGTCGTTTTGGATCCGGTGCGCGATTCCCGGCGCATAAGCGAAGGCAATTCCCGGACGCAAGGGAAAGCGCTGCCCGTGCAACTCGAGCGTGCCAGCCCCCTCCGCCACATACTCCACACACAAGAACGGAAACGTCTCCCGTTCGACGACATACTCGGGCTGCAATCTTTCCCATCCGCCACACACCACCGCCATCCGAACCTTGGGTCCCGGGTTGAGGTCCAGGTAATAACGCTCGGTCGCCGTGACCTGCTGGGAAACGAATTTCGGACATGGTTCGGGACTGGCAACGGACTTCCGCACGGATTGCAATGTTAAGAATGCGCATGCATCGGTCAACCACGGCCATTCCACAGGCCCACGGCCGCGTGATACCAATGAAGACGCTTTCCCTCCGTGTTCTTGAACCCGCGAGGTGGTGAAAATCCATTCAACCCCGTCACGCCCCTTTTTCCAGCGCACCGTGAAAACCGCCATTACCATCTCACTGGTCCCGAAAGCAAGGGGCGGCCCATTTGTCTATTGGGACGGTCTCGCGGATGCTTGCCGGAGGGCCAAGGCGCTTGGCTTCGACGCGGTGGAGATTTTCCCGGAATCACCCGATCAACCGGAGCTCGCCGAACTCCCCGCGCTGCTGGGGCAGCATGGCCTGCACGTCGCCGCTTTCGGCACCGGAGCCGGATGGCTGCTTCACGGCTGGTCGCTCACCCACCCGGACCCTCTGATCCGGCTGAAGGCCGGTGAGTTTATCCGCTCGATCATCGGATTGGCCGCCCGTTTCCAAGCTCCGGCCATCATTGGCTCGATGCAAGGCCGCCAAAACGAGCCCATGCCCCGGTTGGAATGCCTGAGCCTGCTGTCCGGGGCTTTGGAGGATCTCGGAGCGCACGCCGCCTCCTTGGGACAGGTGTTGCTTTACGAACCCCTGAACCGATACGAAACGAACCTCTTCAATCGTCAGGCCGATGCCGCCGCTTTCCTCTCCGGCTTGAAGCAAACCAACATCCGGCTCCTCGCGGACCTTTTCCATATGAATATCGAGGAACCGTCACTCGAGGAAGCCCTCCGTTCGACCGCCGGTCTTGTGGGGCACATTCACCTTTCTGACAGCAACCGGCACGCCGCCGGGTCCGGACATGTCGATTTCGCGGGGATCTTCAGCATTCTGCGGGAGATAGGCTACAAGGGCTATCTGTCCGGCGAAGTCCTGCCCATGCCGGATAGCGACGCCGCCGCCAGCCGGATGATTGACACGTTGCGCAAACATGCCCTCTGACCATGCTTACCACGCCGCTTTTACACCCTGCCATCCTTGGCGCCTGCGCCCGCGCGGGCCATCATTCGAAAATCCTGATCGCCGATGGCAACTATCCCGCGTCGACCAAGCGCGGCCCGAATGCTGAGGTGGTCTGCCTCCAACTCACTCCGGGAGTTCCTACGGTCGCCCAGGTTCTGCGAGCCTTGCTCTCTGTATTGCCCGTGGACGAAATCAACACCATGGGGATCCCTCCGGACGATCCTTACGCGAAATTCGGCGAACCCGCGGCGTGGGAAGAATTCCGGCCAATCGCCGCCGGAGCAGGTATCACAGACGTCAGCCCGATCCCGAAATGGGATTTCTATCAGGCGGTGGAATCCCCGGACCATGTCCTCACCGTCCAGACCGCCGATACCGCGCTTTGGGCAAACGTCCTCGTCACCGTCGGCTGCCGCACTCATCCGGACCCACATGCGCATTGATTCCCACCAGCATTTCTGGCGCTACAGCAGAAACGAATATCCGTGGATCAAACAGGACTGGCCGATCCGGAGGAACTTCCTGCCCGCTGATCTGGCCGTGGAACTGGACACGTGTGGCATCGACGGCTGCATCGCGGTTCAGGCGCGACAGACAACGGAAGAAAGCCGGTGGCTCCTGGAACTCGCGAATAGCTCGGACATCATCAAGGGAGTGGTCGGCTGGGTTGACCTCCGTTCGCCTGGAGTGATGGCCGACCTGTCCCTTTTTGCCTCGCACCGGAAATTCGTGGGCGTCCGCCACGTGCTGCAGGACGAGCCGGAAGAGTTCTTCTATGATTCCGCCTTTCGTGATGGCATCAGCCACTTGGCCGCCCACGGCCTGACCTATGACATCCTCATCTATCCACATCAATTGCCCGCCGCGATCGATCTGGCGCGGGCGTTTCCCAGCCAGCCATTTGTTCTGGACCACCTCGCCAAACCTTGCATCCGCGACAAGGCACTGAACGGTTGGAAGGAGGGGATGGAGGAACTTTCCCATTGCCCGAACGTGATGTGCAAGTTGTCCGGCCTGGTGACGGAGGCCCGCTGGTTCCAGTGGCAGCCTGGCGATTTCAGGCCCTTCTTCGAAGTGGCCTTGGCCGCCTTCGGTCCCGACCGGTTGATGTTCGGCTCGGACTGGCCCGTCGCCCTGCTCGCCGCGGACTACGCCGCGCTGTTCGAATTGGCGCTCGGCATGTTGGACGATTTGGAAACCCACGACCGCGAAAAAATCCTCGGTGGAAACGCCGCCAGATTCTATCAGCTATGAACAACCG
>CAXTTX010000064.1:5296-11853 GCA_964247045.1 uncultured Verrucomicrobiales bacterium
GCTCGATTTGCCCATCCTCGGCTTCGGAGCCTCTTCGCTCGGCGCCGAGTTCCGCAGCGTAAAGATCGACGAAGCGTTTTCAAGTGTCAGGACCGCCCTCGATCACGGTATGAATTTCATCGACACCTCGCCCTTCTATGGCCGTGGGATGAGCGAGGTATTGTTAGGTATCGCCTTGAAGGGGATCCCCCGCGACAGCTATTCACTCTGCACGAAACTCGGCCGCTATGACGCCGCGCATTTCGACTTCGGCGCGAGGCGCGTGGCGGAAAGCATCGATGTATCCCTGCACAGGCTCGGAACCGATCATCTCGATATCGTGCTCTGCCACGATGTCGAATTCGTGGACTTGCGCCAGATCGTGGAGGAAACGCTGCCCGCCCTGCGCCGACAGCAGGAAGCCGGCAAGGTCCGCTTCGTTGGGATCTCCGGCTATCCCATGAAGGCCCTGAAATACATTCTGGACCGGGCGGATCTCGACTGCGTGCTGAGTTATAACCAGTTCACCCTTCAGAACACGAGGTTTTCGGAGGAACTGGTCCCGGAACTGAAGGAACGCGGCATCGGCGCCATCAACGCCGGTCCCTTCTCCGCCCGCTTGCTCACGGATGCTCCCCTTCCCTCATGGTTGAAGGAACCCGAGGAGGTGAAGCAGGCTGCCAGGCGTGCCGCCGCGCATTGTCAATCCAACGGCACCACTCTGGCAAAGCTGGCCCTTCAGTTCAGCCTCACCCATCCCGACATCTGCACCACCATTGCCGGGAGCGCCAATCCCGAAAACATCGCCAACTGGGCTAAGTGGGCTGCAGAACCGCTGGACACCCGGCTTCTGCACGAGGTTCTGGAAATCCTCGCCCCCGTGAAAAACATCGGCCATGTGGAGGGCCTCCCCGAAAACAACTGAGACGCCGCCATGAAAGCTCTCCAACTCGAACAACCGCGGATCTGGCGCGAAATTGAAATTCCGGAGCCTCCTTCCCCGGGCCCGGGCGAGGCCTTGGTCCGCGTCCGCCGTGTCGGGATTTGTGGCACGGATTTCGCCGGTTTTCTCGGCAAAATGCCATTCTTCTCCTACCCCCGCATTCCCGGCCATGAACTTGGCGTCGAAGTTCTTGAAGTCGGAACAAGCGTCCACAACGTGTCGCCAGGAGATCGTTGCGCGGTGGAGTGTTATTTGAATTGCCAGCAGTGTTACTCATGCCGTCGTGGCTTCGCGAACTGTTGCGAAAACCATCGTACGCTCGGTGTCATGTGTGATGGTGGCATGACAGAGCGGATCATTCTCCCGGCACGTAAGCTGCACCCCGCCCCGGAACTCACCTTCGAACAATGTGCCCTCGTCGAGACGCTCGCCATCGGATGCCATGCCGTTGACCGCGGCCAGCCGCAGCCCGGTGAAAACGTGCTCATCATCGGGGCGGGACCCATCGGCTTGTCGGTCTTGGAATTCGTGAAGCTCTCCGGTACGAGGCCGATCGTAATGGATGTTTCCGAACAGCGGCTGGAATTTGCGGGCAAAGTGATGGGAGTGGCCGATGTGGTTCTTGCAAACGGCGGGGATACGGATTTTGACACCGTTTCAGAGATGACCGGTGGCCAATGGTGCGATCTCGTCGTGGACGCGACTGGCAACAGCACCTCCATGGCCCGGGCACTGGAATTCGCGGCGTTCGCCGGACGGGTGGTTTACGTCGGCATTACCCAACAGAATCTGGAATTTCCTCACACTCCCGTTTTACATCGCCGGGAACTGACGATCATGGCAAGCCGAAACGCCCTCAGCCGCGACTTTACCCGCATTGTCGGACTCATCAGGGACGGCGTGATCCAGACGGACCCGTGGATTACCCATCGCGCGAGCTTTGCCGAAGTCGCACGGATTTTCCCCGAATGGCTCGAACCGGACGCCCGGGTGATCAAGGCGGTTGTCAGTATGGATTGACCCGGCCGGAAGCACCTCCGGCTTGGCGCTTGATGCGAATGGAATACGGGCGCCTTCGCTCCCGCTCCGCGGAACTTCCTGCTCCGCAAAAGCCACCCGCTCGCCAACCTCCGGAATTCCGCCCGCTTTTCCGGAAAAAATCCGTGCGACCCTAGGGAAAATCCGCGTAAATCGTTCGCGGACCCGGGGCTTGGAGCCCATCCGCCCTACCCCGACTCCCAGATGTCATCCCTTTCCTTTCAAACACTTCGCAAGGAACGCCTGCCCGCCACAGGCACCTTGGTCATCCCCGGGCGGCTCGATTCCGAGCATCTCGCTTATTTTGAACGACTTTTCTCTGGCAGGAAGATCACCTGGCTGGTCGAGGAGCACGCGCTCTACGACCCGGCCGTCCGTTCTCATTTGGAAAAGTCCGGCTCGGGGGCAATGTTCTCGGTCGAGGACGGCGACCCTGCAGCCGCAGGCACCCAGCTCCGGGCTTACCTCGCCGATGGCGGGGTCCTGATCTTCGTCCCCGGCCGCGTCAGCGCCCGCAAGAGCACAGCCTGCCGCATCCCGGCGGCCCAACTCAAGATCCTCTGCGCCTTCGGCTTGCCGATCCTGCCGGTCGCGGTGGATTGTCCGCGCGAATCCTGCCTGAGCACCGAGCGCCGCTCGTCGCTCGCTGCCGCGGTATTCGCCATCGGCAAGGAGATCCCGGCGGAGAAGGCCGGAGTCGCGGCTTATCAGCAGGCTTTGCTGGAAGCCAACGAGGAGGCCTACAGCACCCGCCCGCTTTTCAAGGGCTCGCTGGCCATGACCCTGATGGAAGGCCTCAAGAAGCACGGCTCGAAGAACAAGATCAGCGATGGTTCCGACGACTCGGAACTCGGCTATGACAAGATCCTCGCCGTCGCCATCGTCTTCTCGAAATACATCCGTCAGGAAACGGACAAGTCCCGCGTTGCCATCGTCCTGCCACCCGGCAAGGCCGGTCTCATCGCGAACCTCGCCGTGCTCTTCGCGGGAAAGACTCCGGTAAACCTGAACTTCACCGCCGGTCCGGAAGCCATCAAATCCTGCATCCGCCAGGCCGACGTGGACCGCTTCATCACGGCGGATCCCTTCGTCCGCAAGGTTTCCTCTTTCCCGTGGCCGCCTAACAGGGACCTCGTTTTCATCGAGCGCGTCCTGCCCACGCTGAAGAAGAAGATCGTCACCTGGGCCATCATCTCGAAGCTGCTTCCCTCCGCCGCGCTGGGCGCCTTGCTCGGCTTGAACAAGCGCCGTGACAAGGACGAGGCAACCTTGCTCTTCACCTCCGGCTCTTCCGGCGAGCCGAAGGGCGTGGTGCTGAGCCACCGCAATGTCCTTGGTAACGTCTGCCAGTTCGCCACGCGTCTGGACTTGCCGAAAGGCTCCGCCATCCTCGGCTGCCTGCCCCTCTTCCACTCCTTCGGTTGCACTGTCACACTCTGGTTCCCGGTGATCGAGGGCGTCAATCTGGTCACCTACCCCAGCCCGCTCGAAACGAAGCGCCTCGCGGAACTCATCGCCCTCCACCAGGTCAATATCTTCTTGTCCACGCCCACCTTCCTGCGTGGCTACATGAAGCGCATCGACCCCGCCCAGTTCGCCTCGCTCAAGCTGGTCGTCACCGGCGCCGAAAAACTCCCGCTCTCGCTGTCCGAGGCCTTCGAGCAGAAATTCGGCATCCGTCCGCAAGAAGGCTATGGCCTAACGGAAACCTCCCCGGCCACGAACGTGAACCTGCCGAATATCGAGCCCGCCCGCGATTCCATCGCCCTGCCCTCCAGCCGCAATGGCTCCGTCGGCCAGCTGCTGCCGGGCCTCGCCATCAAGATCACCGACCCCGCCACCGACCGGGAAACCACCCTCGACCGCCAAGGCATCATCTGGTTCAAGGGCTGCAACGTCTTCTCCGGCTACCTCAACGATCCGAAGAAATCCGCGGAGGTTCTCTCGGACGGCTGGTTCCGCACCGGCGATGTCGGCCGGGTCGATGAGGAGGGCTTTCTCTACATCGAAGGCCGCATTTCCCGCTTCTCCAAGATCGCCGGTGAAATGGTCCCCCACGAAACGGTGGAGGCCGCCATCAACAAGGTGCTCGGGCTTGATTCCGAATCGGAGCGCCGCATCGCCGTCGTCGGCGTGCCGGACGAGCAGAAGGGCGAGGCGATCCTGCTCCTGTCCACCATCGCCGGCCCTGCCCTTGAACAAGAGTGCATCGACCTCCGTTATAAATTGTTAGACGAGGGTCTCGCCTCGCTATGGTGTCCGAAGGTCATCGTTCCTGTGGCGGAAATTCCCGTCCTCGCCTCCGGCAAGCTCGACATCAAGGCCTGCGAGGCCCTCGCCAAGCGCAACGCCTGAATCCTTCACCTACTTTTCCCACTCTCCTGTTAGCCCATGCCCAATCGCATCGATTCCACGTTTTCCCGTCTCCAGGAGGCCGGAAAGAAAGCCTTCATTGCCTACGTCGCCGCCGGGGACCCGGACTTCGAAACCTCCCTTGAAATCATCAAGGGCCTCGCCGATGCCGGCGCGGACATCATCGAACTCGGTGTCCCCTTCTCCGATCCCCTCGCCGACGGCATCGTGAACCAAATGGCCGCCGACCGTGCCCTCAAGGCTGGCATGACCACGCCCCGAACCTTGGAGCTCATCCGCCGCTTCCGCGAAACCCACGAAACGCCCATCGTCCTTTTCACCTACCTGAACCCCATCTTCACCTACGGCTACGAGCAGTTCCACCTGGACGCCGCCGCCGCCGGTGCCGACGGGATTCTCCTGCTCGACCTGCCGCCGGACGAGGCCGCCCTCAACCCGGACCTCGGCATCACCGCCGGCCTCAAGCACATCCGCCTGATCGCCCCGACGACCCCGCCGGAGCGCGTGAAAATCCTCGCCGCCGCCGCGGAAGGCTTCATCTACGCCCTCTCCCGCACCGGCGTGACCGGCGGTCACGGCGCGCCCTCGGCAAACATCGCCGCGCTGGTCGCCTCCATCAAGGAGCACGCCACCGTGCCGGTCTGCGTCGGCTTTGGCATCACCAATCCCGAGCAGGCGGCCATGGTTGCAAGTGCAGCGGATGGGGTTATCGTCGGCTCTGCCATCGTGAAACAGGTCGAGCTCAATCCCAAGAACGCCGTGGCGGCCGTGGTCGGTTTCACCTCACCGCTCATCGCCGCGACCAAGGCGGTTTGACTTGCCCGTCTCCTCGATCCCAACTAATTCCGCCTGCCCATGCTCCTCAAGTTTTTCAAAATGAACGGTGCCGGCAACGATTTCATCATCGTTGACAACCGCGACCTCTCGCTCTCCAAGGCCCTCGACGAGGACACCATCGCCGCGCTCTGCGACCGCCACCGCGGCATAGGTGCCGATGGCCTGCTCGCCGTCGAACCTGCCCAAAAGGGCGCGGATTTCCGTTTCCGTTACTACAACGCGGACGGCGGCGAAGCCGAAATGTGTGGCAACGGGGCCCGCTGCTTCGGACGTTTCACCGCCCACCTCATCGGCGACGACGAGGTCCCTGACAAGGTTACCTTCGAGACCATCGCCGGCACCCTCGCCGCCGAGATGATCGATGAAAACGTCCGCATCGCCATGTCCCAGCCAACGGGCCTCAAGCTGGACACCGGGACCAAGATTCCAGGGATGAGCACGGACTTCCATTTCGTGAACACCGGCGTGCCCCATGTGGTCTCTTTCCTCGCGAGCCCGGAGGCACTGGACGATTTCGATGTCTTCAACAACGGCTCCGCCATCCGTAACCACAAGGATTTCGCCCCGTCGGGCACGAACGCGAATTTCGCCGCCGTCCTCTCTCCCGGCCACATCGCCATCCGCACCTACGAGCGCGGCGTGGAAGATGAAACCCTCGCCTGCGGCACCGGCATGGTCGCTTCAGCCTTGGTCCACCACCTCCTGACCGGCGCTCCCAGCCCCATCAAGGTCGACGTCGAAGGTGGCGACACCTTGGAGATCGGGTTCGAAAAGACCGGCGACCAAAGCTTCAACAACGTGACCCTCACCGGTCCTGCCGATTTCGTCTTCGAGGGCGAAATCGATATTGGCGAGAGCTGAGATTTCCGTTCGTTTCCAGCAACCATCCTCGGGATAGAGCCGAAGCCCCAAGACGCCTTCTTCTGGTTGAGAAGGATGTATCTTTACCGGGGCAACAAACGTTTTCCCTCTGATATCGAGCGGTTCAACGTGCGGATCTACGCGGTGCGCGGAAAAGATTGGTCACCGGTGAGACAGCCTCGGAGGAGCCACAACCTCTTGAATACAAGGCTCCGTGGTTCCCACCGGACTGCCCGCGGCGGACACCTGAAAAAATCGCATTTCCATTGGATACGGGTTGGACCTTCGCCGAATGCCGTACATGCTCCCGCCAGCCATGCTCTTCAACGGCACACATACCGCACTCATCACCCCTTTCCAGAACGGCGAAATTGATGTTCCGGCCTTCAAAGCCTTGATCGAACGTCAGATCGCCGGCGGCGTGCAGGGCATCGTTCCCGTCGGCACCACCGGCGAATCGCCCACCCTGGACATGGACGAACACATCGAGGTCATCCGCCTCGCCGTCGAATTTGCCGCAGGCCGC
>CAXTTX010000064.1:11863-15236 GCA_964247045.1 uncultured Verrucomicrobiales bacterium
ATCGCCGGGACCGGGGCCAACTCCACCTCGGAAGCCATCGAGCTGACCGAAGCCGCCGAAAAAATCGGCGCGGACGCCTCGCTCCAGGTCTGCCCCTATTATAACAAGCCCTCCCAGGAAGGTCTCTATCTCCACTTCAAGGCCATCGCCGAGGCGACCGAACTGCCAATCATGCTCTACAGCGTGCCCGGTCGCTCCTCCATCGAGATCGCACCGGAAACCGCCGCCCGCTTGGCAGCGGATTGCCCGAACATCGTCGCCATCAAGGAAGCGGGTGGCTCGGTCGATCGCATCAATCAACTCGTCCAGGCCCTTCCCGCCGACTTCGGCATCCTCTCAGGTGACGATCCACTCACCCTTCCCTTTGTCTCCTGCGGTGCCACCGGACTTGTCTCCGTCGCGGCCAACCTCGTGCCGGAAGTGATGGTCGCCCTCGTGAACGCCTGCCTCGCGGGTAACTTCACCGAGGCGCTCGCCATGCAGAAGAAATACTATCCATTGATGCGCGGCCTCATGTCGCTCGACGTGAATCCCGTCCCGGTCAAGACCGCCGTCGCCCTCCAGGGACATTGCTCCGATGAACTCCGCCTGCCGCTCGCGCCCATGACCGCGGACAGCCGCGCGGCGCTCGCCGCCTTGCTCAAGGACTACAGCCTTCTTTCATAATCCATATACCCATGCCATCGCCAAAACTATTCAGCCCCGGTCCCGTCGATGTTTCGAAAGAAACCTTCGCCGCCATGTCCCAAACCATGATCGGACACCGCGGCTCTGAATTCGAAGCCCTCTACGCTTCCCTTCAGCCCGGCTTGAAGGAAATTTTCGGCACCTCGCGCCCCGTGTTCGTTTCCACTTCCTCCGCCTGGGGCGTGATGGAAGGTGCCCTGCGCAACCTGGCCAAGAAGAAGGTGCTCTGCCTCTGCTGCGGCGCCTTCTCCGACAAGTGGCTCGACGTCGCGAAGAAATGCGGCTTCGAGGCGGACTCCGTGCAAGTCGAGTGGGGCCAGGCCATCGATCCTGAGGCCGTCCGCGCCAAGCTCTCGGAAGGCGGCTTCGACACCGTCACCTTCATCCATTCGGAAACCTCCACCGGTGTGCTCAATGACATCGCGGGCATTTCGAAGGTCGTGAAATCCTTCCCGGACACCATGCTCATTGTCGATACGGTTTCCTCGCTCTCCACGGTTCCCGTGGACATGGACGCCAACAACATCGACGTCATGCTCGCTGGTGTGCAGAAGGCGCTTGCCCTTCCTCCGGGCCTTGCCGTCTTTGCCGTTTCAGAAGCCGGCATGGAGCGCGCCAAGGGCAACCCGAACCGTGGCTACTACTTCGACTTCCTCGAGTTCGCGAAGAACGATGCCGTCAACAACACGCCCTCCACCCCGGCCATCTCCATCCTCTTCGGCCTCCAGTTCATGCTGGGCGAGATCGCCAAGGAAGGTTTCGGTCCCCGCCAGGCCCGCCATGCCAAGACCAACTCCATGATCGCGGAGTGGGGTAAAAAGCGCGGCTTCGAGTTCTTCGCCCCGGAAGGACGCCGCTCCACGGCCCTCACCTGCTTCACCACCCCGGAAGGCTTCGACCTCTCCGCGTTCATCAAGAACCTGAAATCGAAGCACAACTTCCTCATCAACGGCGGCTACGGCAAGATCAAGGGCAAGACCTTCCGCATCTCCAACATGGGCAACGAAACCGAAGCCACCATTCAGGAGCTTATCGACGCCATGGAAGACGTCCTTGGCTGAGCCCTTCCGTTTCGTTCTTTTTCCCAAAGGGGGTGTCTCTTCAAGAGACACCCCCTTTGGCGTTCTTTCGGGATAGCCCGGCATTCCCGCTGCGTTCTATAAGGCACCATGAACTGGAAAACCCTCGTCCTCGTTTCCGCCACCTTGGCCGCCGCCGCCTCCGGCGATGACATCCGCGACCAAATGAAACGCGCCCAGGACCGCAAGGACGGCTCGGCCCTCATGACCAATGACAGCCTTCGCCCCTACTGGTCCTCCGGCAGCGGCCCCTTCATTTATCGGATCAATCCCGCCCAGAACGAATATCGCTTCGTTCAGGTGGACACCGCCACCGGCGCGAAATCCCCGGCCTTCGACCACTCCGCCTTCGCCAGTGCCCTCTCTGCGGTGGCGAACGAATCCGTCGATCCCATGCGGCTTCCCATCGAAGACCTCGATCCCTCCGACGCCAACACCATCCGTTTCCGTGCCTTCGGCAAATCCTGGTCTTACACCCGCACTGAAAACCGCGTCTATCCCGACGAGGGCTTCAAGCCCAAGGCCACCACCCTGCTTTCCCCGGAACGCGCCATGCGCGGAACCCGCCGCAACGGTGGAGCCACCGAACTCACCATCGAAAACGGCACGGATGAAGAACTCGAAATGTTCTGGGTCAGCGGTTCGGGGGACCGCAAATCCTACGGCAAGATCTCTCCCGGATCATCCTCCACCCAGCACACCTACTCCGGCCACGTCTGGCTGATGACCGCCGCCGATGGCAGCCCGCTCGCCGGTGCCGTGGCCCAAGACAACCCCTCGGTGGCCCGCGTCACCGAACGCGTCAAACGCGAACCGCGTCCCGGCAATCCCGGTGGCGGCGGTAGCCTCTCTCCCGATGGCAAAAGCCGCGCCACGGAATCTAACAATGGAATCGAAATCCGTCCGGCCGAAGGCGGAAACCCGGTTCTCACCACCACCGGATCCTCCGCCGAACCTTACACCGGTCCCTTCTTCTGGTCGCCGGATTCGAAAAAGCTCGTGGCCTTTCGCGTGAAACGTGTCGAGACGCGCCAGATCAACATCGTCCAATCCTCCCCCCAGGACCAACTCCAGCCGAAGCTCAAAACCATCCCCTACGCGAAACCCGGCGATCCCATCGAGCAACCGCGACCGGTGCTCCTCGATCTCACCACCAACCGTGAAATCCCCTTGCCCCACACCCTCTCCGAAAATCCTTGGGAAATCAGCGAGCTTGCGTGGGCGCTCGACTCCTCCGAATTCACCTTCATCTACAACCAGCGCGGCCACCAGCTCATGCGCATGGTCGCGATCCGCGCGGATTCGGGGTCGGAGCGAGCCGTCTTCGAGGAAACTAGCAAGACCTTCATCGACTACTCCCAGAAGTTCTATCTGCACCGTCTTCCCGCCTCGCGTGAATTCCTCTGGGCCTCCGAGCGCGACGGATACAACCACCTCTATCTGATGGATGAGGTTTCCGGAGATGTCAAAAAACAAATCACCTCCGGTCCTTGGAATGTCCGGCAGGTCGTGCAGGTGGACGACGACAAGCGCCAGCTCCTCCTCAAGATCATGGGCGTGGAAGACCAGGATCCCTACCACGAACATTTCGCCCGTGTGAACTTCGA
>CAXTTX010000064.1:15246-16466 GCA_964247045.1 uncultured Verrucomicrobiales bacterium
GCGAGTTCGACGGCACCGGCTTCACCCGCCTCACCGATGCGGATGGCAACCACCGCATCGAATCCTCCCCTGACCGGAAGTTCCTGATCGATACCTGGTCCCGTGTCGACCAGCCACCCGTCACCGAACTGCGCCGCGCGGATGACGGCACCCGCATCGCCGAGCTCGAACGCGCCGACGACACGAGGCTTCGCGCCACCGGCTGGAGCCGCCCCGAACGCTTCGTCGCCAAGGCCCGCGATGGCAAAACCGACATCTATGGCCTCATCATCCGCCCCTCCAATTTTGACCCCGCGAAAAAATATCCTGTCGTGGAGGACGTCTACGCCGGTCCGCACGACCATTTCGTCCCGAAGTCCTGGTTCACCTGGTCCGGCAAGAACGCGATGGCCGAGCTCGGCTTCATCATCGTCAGCATCGACGGCATGGGCACCAACTGGCGGAGCCGCGAATTCCACGATGTCTGTTGGAAAAACCTCGCCGATGGCGGCTTTCCTGACCGTGTCCTCTGGATCAAGGCCGCCTCCAAGGACCGCCCCTGGATGGACATCTCGCGCGTCGGCATCTACGGCGGCAGCGCCGGCGGACAAAACGCCCTCGCTGCCCTCCTCCATCACGGCGATTTCTACAAGGTCGCCGTCGCCGATTGCGGCTGCCACGACAACCGCATGGACAAGATCTGGTGGAATGAAGCCTGGATGGGCTGGCCCGTCGATGAAACCTACGCCGCCAATTCCAACGTCACCCACGCCGCGAAACTCACCGGCAAACTCATGCTCGTCGTCGGCGAACTGGACACCAACGTCGACCCCGCCTCCACCGCCCAAGTCCTCAACGCCCTCGAAAAGGCCGACAAGAACTTCGAGTTTGTCCCCGTCATGAACGCCAACCACGGTGCTGCCGAAACCCCATACGGCAGCCGCCGCCGCGCCGAATTCCTCGTCCGCAACCTCATCGGTCACCCCGAGGAACTCCGCTGACCGCAAACCTCTACCGGAGCGCGGAATTCATTCCGCCCCATCGTCCCCGTCTTCCCCTCCCGGACCGCGGATTTCAATCCGCCCCAAAGAATCCCGCCTCTCAACCGGGTCGCAGAATTCATTTCGCCCCCTCATCCCCCGCCCGTTTGCCTGTTACGCATCCCTTTCTCTTCCTCGAAACATCCTCCCCTCACTTCCCCTCACTTCCCCTCACTTCCCCTCACTTCCCCTCACTTCCCC
>CAXTTX010000065.1:0-6089 GCA_964247045.1 uncultured Verrucomicrobiales bacterium
GCCGCCCCGGCTCCCGCGGATGACGCGGCACCTGCCCCGCCCGGTGTGGTGGAATCTCCGCAAAAATCCCCCGTCCCCGGCTGGGAATACCCGAAAATGGAGGTCCGCCCGGAGAAGCCGGTGCCCTTTACCGGCAAATGGAGCCTCAAGGACGGGCGCGAGGTGCTGGGAACCGCCACGCCGGGGAAAGACGGCAAGATCGTCCTGAAAAATACCAACGGTGCCCAGGTGGTGGTCATGGAAAGCGAACTCTCCCCCGAGTCCATCGCGATGTTGCGCTTTCAGGAAGGCACCGCTGGCGCTGTGAGCATTCCTCGCCTGGATCTCACCTATCGCATCAATACGCCCGTCCGCGGTCCCTTCGAGTTCCGTGTGACCACGGACGAAACCCTCGGCCGCGTGGACTTTCCGGACCAACTCAGCACCATTATCTATGACATGGCGGACGGCGCGTTCATCTGGACCAGGTATCGCGAGGCGGATGGCCAGAAGAAGCTCATCACCCGCGAGGTCGGGCGCTTCGCCCAGCAGGCCCTGCTGCCCCACACCCTCCCCCAGGACGGTGCGGATGAAGTGGTGAAGCTGTTCCTCGAAAAAGCGATGAACCGCCGCGATCCCAGTCGGCAGTTGCCCTTTCCTGGCCGCTTCCTCCGCTACCCCTTCCCCGCCTGGCAGGCGTCTGTCGAGGACTTGACCATGGACCACGTGCTCGTCGAGGAGCCCACCGCCTTGGCCGGCGTCTTCCTCTTCCTGACCTCTCCTCCTCCCGACCCCAAGGGTGGAACCGGAGTATTTTATCACAAAGGTGACTTACACCACCTCGGCTTCAAACAGAAGATGGATCTTCTCAGCCAAGCCCGTGTTTTCCCCATCCGCATGCGCTGGGACAATGGCGGGAGCGTCACCACCGATGGAATGGTTACCCGTGAAAGCATGGGAAAATTCTCCGTCGAACTGATCAAGGCTAGCATCTTGGAAAAATTCGATCCCACCCAATTCGAAATCCCCGCGGAGTCACGCGCCGCCAAACCCGGGACCTCCGTTAGAAAAGGCTAGGCCTCCGTATTCACATTCCCCGGTTCCCTGTTTCCCACAACCCGTCACCGGGCATCTTCACGCCCTCCACTCATACCGCCGTTTCGCACGCGATCCGTTTGCATAGGCCGGTTCCTCCGGCGGCACCGGAATCTCATTCAGGAACCTCGCTCCCAGCCGCTCGATGGTCCGGCGGGATGGCTCGTTGTCCGGGTTGCACGTGATGATGACCGACTCATAAATCGTCCTCACGAAAGGCCCGATCGCCAGGCACGCCGCGAGCGCCAGGCGGTTCCCGCGATAGGGCTCGAAAACCTCATACCCGATGTGCCCGGCATACAGCAGGATTCGCTCCGAATCCCCCAGGCGGAAGTTGATGAACCCTGCGTCCCCGCCTTCCGCCGTCGTGATGCGGAAATGATAGTAGGGCACCAACTCGAGCACCGGATCCGCGGGAACCGCCTGCGCGAACTCAAGGACCACGTTCCCCCAGGGAAGTCGCACCGGCGGATTTGGAATGAAAATTTCCTCAGGCATCCGGCTTTTCGTGTCCTGCGGCGATTCTCGCCTGCCGCTTGCGCTCGCGCTCTTTCGCGCGGCAGGGTCGGCAGCGTGTCGCCTGCCCGTACCAGATTCCTCCGGTGGTTTCGTAATACCACTTCTGGCTCTCCGCGCTCCACGTCCCCCGGACCCCGCAATCCTCGCAGGTGAAATCCACGGCAACATAGTGGGTCGGCTGCTCCCATCCGCCATTGAGGAGACGATCCGGATCCACAAGCACCGCGCCCTCCGGAGGCAGGGGTCTTCCCGGACAGATCCATCCCCTTGCGGTCAATTTTTCGATCGCCGCTTCTCGCTCTTGCTGACAAGTCTGTTGGTGCTTTTTGGACTTCCGCCGGGTCATCATCCTGAGGATACCATTCCGCCGTTTTCGGACAATCAAAACCAAGAGATCACCCCGCTCCACTCCTCCTCTGGGAATTCCCGCCAATCGCCGATCCTCCTTCCCGCCCGGAACACGGGCTGGACAGCCCCGCTCCCCCGTTTCACCTTCCGCCCATGGAAACGCAAAACGTCTTCGCCCCGCGGGGCGAAAAGGCCGAGATCGAGGAAGGCTCCGGCTTTTCCCCGAAATTCGACGCGGACGGCCTGATCCCGGCCATGGCGGTGGACGCCACCACCAAGGAGCCGCTCATGCTCGCCTACATGAACGAGGAATCCCTCCGCCGGACCTTGGAAATCGGCGAGGCGGTCTATTGGTCGCGCTCCCGCAAGGAGTTCTGGCACAAGGGCGCCACCTCCGGCCACATCCAGAAGGTCGTGGAAATCCGCACGGACTGCGATCAGGACGCGCTGGTCGTCGTCGTCGAGCAGATCGGCGCCGGTGCCTGCCACACCGGGCGGAATTCCTGCTTTTACCGGAAAGTCGTGCCGGGGAAGGCCGGCGAAACGGCGAAATTGGACATGACCGGGGGCGAAAAGGCCTTCGATCCGGCTGCGGTTTATGGGAAACACTAAGCAGAAAACCCGGATTTCGATCAATTTCGCGGTTGCAAATGCCATTTTGATCCGCTAGCTCTCCCGCCCCGCGCGTCCCGGGCACTCCGCCCGAACGCAAGACGGCCACAAATTTTCCGCGAAGGAGGACCTCATGCACATCATCCAGAAGATCGAATCAGAACAATTGAAGAAGGACGTCGCGACGTTCAACGTCGGTGACACCGTGAAGGTCCATTGCCGTGTGGTGGAAGGCGGCAAGGAGCGTATCCAGATCTACGCCGGCGTGGTGATCGCCCGTGGCGGAGCCGGTGTGAACGCCGCCTTTACCGTCCGCAAGATTTCCTATGGCGAAGGTGTGGAGCGCGTTTTCCCCGTGCACACCCCGCTGATCGCGAAGATCGAGGTCACCAACCGTGGCAAGGTCCGCCGCGCCAAGCTGCACTACCTCCGCGGCCGCGTGGGCAAGCGCGCCCTCCTCGTGAAGAGCGCCAACTGATCCCCGGTTCACCCGGTCATTTTCGAAACACCCTGCCGGTCCTTCCGGCGGGGTGTTTTGTTTCCCGGTTTCCACCGCAGTCTGTCGTTGCATGCCCTGTTCCAAACATGCGACGGTCTGTAGGCCACTCCTGATCTTCACATGAGACTAGCCCCCCTCGCCTCCCTCCTCGCCTTTGCGATATTTGCCCCGGTCTCCAAGGCCGCTGTCACTTTCGCCGGGGGCACCGGCGGCACGCCCGTCACCTTGGCCCTGACGTCGGTCATCACGCTGCCCGTTTCCCACACGGTCACCACCAACTTCACCGCCTTTGTCTTCGAGGACCTTTATAACAGTTCACCGGTGGCGACCATTGGCCCGCCTCAGACGATCTATGGCTCGGTGGGGTCCATTGCCGTGACCCTGCAAAAAGCCGGTGGAGCCTCCATCGGTGCCTCTTCTTACACCACAGGAGGGAAGATCGATTTGAACGAGCCGGGGCTGGGAATCATCGACAACTCGGATTTTTACTTCGTCGCCTTCTGGTCGGATGCCGTGACATTCGCCCCCGGCGACAGCATCATTCTCTCTGCAGGGGCCATCACCTTGGCGAGCACCGTGACCCTGCCCGATTTTCCACTCACGACTCTCGCGGCAGGCGGTTGGCTTCAGGGGAGGTCGCCACGATTGTCGATCCCGTTGCAGTGCCGGAACCCACCGCTATGGTTTGCTTGGCTTCCGCGGGCTTTTGCTTGGTCCTCCGGCGGCGCTGAAAACCACGGCCTCCCGTGATTTCGACTTTCCGACCGGTAAAGGAAGCGCCACCTTCCGCGCGTGCGCGTTCCGCTTCCGCTGGTGATCTTGCTTGTCCTCGCGACGGTCGGCGGCGTCTGGTTTTGGAACACGCGCAAGATGGATTTCATGTCCCCGCCCTCGGAGGCGCGGCTGGAATTCATCCGGGTGAGGACGGAGTCGTCCTTCCCACGGGCGGACCAGACGGACGACGCGATTTCCGTGCCGGTGGTCGAGACTCCGGAGGCACCCCCGCCAGAACCGCCGAAGCCGGAAGTGGATCTGGGAAACCTGGCGGAGCCCCCGACCTTGCAACTCTATGGCGAGCGGTCGGTCCAAGGCGCCGGGCCTTTGATCGAGCTGGCACAGGCCTTGGAGGCGAAGGGCGAGTTCCAGCGCGCCTTGCTGGCCTGGGAACGGGTGATGGATCTCGGGAAAGCGGATGACTCGCAGATGGCAACGGCGCTTTCCGCCGTGGTGCGGCTGCGGCCCACGCTCCCGGATTGGAACCTGAAGCCCGAGACGGCGATCCAGATCCAGTTGCAGGCGGGAACCGGGAAAACCCAGGCAAAGGCGCTGAAGCCCATCCTGGAGGCCGTGGGGAAGGATCTGGAGGTGGCCTCGTCCGGCATCATCAAGGTCACGCCGGTGATCACGGCCGGAAAAAACAGCCCGGGCAAGGGAGCAGTGCCGGTGGCCCTCTGGCTGACGGGGATGGACAAGAAGTCGCCCACCACCGAGGTGCTGTCCTTCACCACCGACAAGCCGGAAACCCTCAAGGACGAGGTCACCCGCACGGTTTTCCAACTGGTGCGCGGGTATCTCGCGAAAGGAACGGCCTACACCCCGCCGGCAGGCCTGGCGGAGGGGGACCTGCCCCTGGAGGCCCTGAGCTACCGGGTGACGCGCCTGTGCTGGAGCGAGTTCGCAACCAGCCTGAACCTCAAGCCGGAGCCTCCCCCTGCTCCACCGGAGGCAGAGAAGCCGAAGTCTTCCAAACCCAAGAGCTCCCCCTCCAAGCCGAAAGCCTCGAAGCCCAGGTAGACACCGCTCGACGCCGCGCGACGAGTGCCCCCCAGCCGGGGATGGAACCCGGAACTCACCACACCATCTACCCTCCCGTCGCGGCGCGACAACGATACCCCTCACCGGGGTATCACAACAGGGTAAGTGCCCGGCTTGCCCCCGCGGATTTTGCAGCATGCCGGTCTTTCTATCAGAGGAATCGGTTCCCGGAATTCGTGCAAAGTACATCGGTCCCTCCGCATTATGAATCGGCAGGATTCACCGGCACGTCGGGAATGACCACGATATAAGGGGTAGCGGCTTCCGATAATCTGGTCCGGCATCTGCAAAAACACCGGTGGGCCCTGTCAACGCCCCTCACATCATGCCAGCACTTGCCACACCCGGGGAACTCCTCGCCGTTCATAGCGTCAAAGACCTTGATGGGGTGGAACCCCGGCTCGTGCATGCTCTCCCCAAAATGGCCCGGCCGAAACCCGTCCCGCCCTCGGAGGAGGGAATCGAAAGCAACCCGGGTTGCACTAACATACTCTCCCGCCCATTGATTTTAAAAGATCGGGGATTAAAATTACAACAGCCCATCATGCCCAAGGAAATTTTCATCATCGAGGATCACCCCCACCTGGTGGTGGCACTGACGATGATCTTGAATGGCGACTCCCGGTTTCATGTGTGTGGCGTGGCCGATGATATCCCGGATGCCATGGCCAAGATGCCGGAGGCCCATGCGGACCTTGTGTTCGTCGACATCAATCTTCCCGGCGGTTCCGGCTTGGGCATCATCCCCATGCTGAAAACCATGAACCCCACCGCCCGGTTCCTCGTCTTTTCGGCGGAGGATCCAGCCGTCTTCGCGTCACCCGCCCGGCAGGCTGGCGCGAACGGTTTCCTCAGAAAAGGGGCTTACCCCGCGGGGATCTTGGAAGCCGCCGCCCATGTGCTGGCCGGTGAAGAGTTCTTCCCCGCCCCTTAGGAGAACGGATGGTCGGTCGCATGGCGGCCGGGGCCACCTCATCCTTGCGGAACTTGGATCGACCCGCTCAATCTCGAAAGATCACCGTGGAGAATCTGGATCTTTCCCCAATCCGCGCGTCCTCTGCCATTCGGCCGCATCATCTTTAACCGGACTCACTACCTGGTTCTTCCTTTGCGCCGTGCCTATGCGGCAAACTCCTCCGGTATGGCCAATCGGTTCTCGCAACCGCCCTAACCAAGTCAACGCTTATTCCCATGCGATGTCTTTGCGACCTTTGCGCCTTGG
>CAXTTX010000065.1:6099-12757 GCA_964247045.1 uncultured Verrucomicrobiales bacterium
CTGTTTCGGCAATTTATTCTCTTACTCCTTCCGGTTTGAGACGTTGCGCCTCGGCAGCCTGACGGTGAAGGTCGTCCCCTCCTCCCCGCTGGAATCCACATGGATATCACCCCCGTGCGCGGTTGCCACCTTCTCGCAGATATATAACCCAAGGCCGATGCTGCCGTGCGGCCGGGTCGCGTCCTCCTCGCCCACCCGCACCATCGGATCGAAAAGGATGCCCATGCGATCCTCCGGGATCGGTTTACCAGCATTGTGCACCGCCACGGTGACCTCGTTCTCCCTTCCCTCCAGCCGTGTGGCGATGTCTTCTCCCTTCGTGCCATGTTGGATCGCGTTTGATATCAAGTTGCAGATCACCTGCCGCAGTCGCGCTTCATCCCACTCCCCGTGCAGGTCCCCTTTGATGTCCAGGGTGAAGCGTCGGTCGGGCGAGAGAGCCCGCATCTCTACCAGGATGTCCCTGCAGATTTCCGCCAGGTCGGCAGGCGCCGGCGAGACTGGCATCGCGCTGCCCAGCTGCGTCGTCGTGAAGTCCAGCAGGTCGTTCAGGAGAATCTTCATCGACTGGCAGCAGTTCCCCATGCTCGCCAGGATTCGCGCGTTCTGATCCGCCGGGTGTTCGGCCTTGGTCAGGATCTCGATGAACATTTGCATCGTATACAGCGGCGTCCGCAAATCGTGCCCCAGTATCCCCAGGAAAAGACGCCTGCTTCGCTCGACCCGCCCCGTGAACGCCGCCAGCGAGGCGGCCACCAACTGGTCCAGTGCCTCGTGGAAACGCCCGATGTCCTGGATCTGTTCCGGGTGCGGCGTCGGCATGCTTTCTCCCCAGATTCGGTCCACCGACGCGCGTAAGGCACGGAACTCTGCCACCATCCTTCCAATGTCGAAACCGTCTTGCACCCGCGCGATCGCATGTCTCATCGCCGCTAGGTTGATGTCGTGACTCTCACCGGCCTCGGTCTTCCCCTCGGATTTGTCCTTCTGTTCGCGTGAAGTCTGGCTGGTCGCCATGTCCGCCACCACCGCCCGGATCATCATCTCCGCATCGTTGCGAAGTCTTTTCGAATCCGGGAGCTGTCCCTGCCAAAACCTCCGGGCGTAATCCTCCCAAGTGGCAAGTAGCGATTCCATGTTCTCCAGGATGAAATCCCCCAGACGCTGCGGCTTTTCTTGAGCTTGCAGTTCCATGGATCAGCCTAGCCGCATCTCCTAACGAAGGCAACTTGCTTTCACCTCATCCGCCTACCGCTTACCGGGCCGTACTTTGCAATGTTCGCAACTCCACTTCTTCCCAATCATCCCTCGCCCGGTGGCCACCCCCACACGGTCGGTCCTCTCGGCAATTTCGGGAATCTCCGGCTTTCCGCGCGGAGCGGCCTGAAGAAGTCTCCGGAGGTCAGTCTCTGGGAGTCCTCGTTTGGTAACATTCTCAATGGATTCGAAAACCGGGACCATCGGGTTGGAATCAAGCGGTACCAGACCCGTCGCATGCATCGTGGCATCTTGCCATGCAAGGACCGGTACCCATTCACGGAGGAATGCTCCGTCTGACTTTTTTAAGTTCAGCAATCCAGGCCGGTCCTCGCGCGGTGGCGCGGGCTTCCCGTCGCGCCGTCTAACCATTACCTGGGCGGCCGGCCTGGACTTCCAGGCCACCTGCTTTCCCGCGCACTCTCGATCAGACGCGCGCGAGCCCTGCCGGTTTCATCCTCACCTTCCTCTCACGAAGCATCGGCTATCCATCGCTCCGTTCGGAATCGAAACATCACCATACCATCGCATCGCACCATGACCATTTCATCCTGTTGGCTCATTGCTTCAACTCTCGCGCTTCTCACCACGGGCTTGCTGCGGGCCGACTTGGTCCTCGAAACCGAGACGGCTGAGCTTGGCCAACAAGACCATGGTCTCTCAGTGCCGCCCTCCAATTTGTTCACCCTCCGGTCGGGCTTCAATATCGAGTTCTGATGGCGGGAGACGATCTATCTTCAGCGCCCTCGCCGGCAAATTCCAGCCACCCGCCGCATTGGAAAAGGCGCAAAACCCCGTGATGAACAAAATCGCCCGCGTCAATGTCTTCTTCTGGATCATGAAGATCTGTGCGACCACCTTGGGCGAGACCGCCGGTGATCTCCTGTCGATGACCCTGAAGATGGGCTATGCCATCAGTTCATTGATTCTGATTGGGATCTTCTTGATCTCTCTCATCGCGCAACTGCGGGCGAAACGATTCCACCCCCTCCTGTTTTGGACGGTGATTTTGACCACCAGTACAGCCGGGACGACGATGTCGGATTTCATGGATCGCACCTTGGGGTTGGGCTATGCCAAAGGCGCGTTGATCCTGGCCTCCGCCTTGATCGCCGTTCTCGCCGCCTGGAGATATCGCGAAAAGAGTCTCTCGGTGAGCCACATTGATTCTCCTGGAGCGGAGATGTTTTATTGGATGGCGATTCTGGTCTCAAACACCTTGGGAACGGCGGCGGGAGATTTCCTCGCGGATGATTCCGGCCTCGGATTCCTGGGGGGCGCTGCCTTGGTTGGCGGCCTGCTCGTGATCGTGATCCTGGCTACCTACCTGACCCGGCTGGACCGGACCCTCCTTTTCTGGATCGCATTTGTCCTCACTCGCCCGTTCGGGGCGACTTTCGGCGATCTCCTTACCAAGCCTGCGGGAAAAGGCGGGCTGGGTTTTGGAACCATCGGCTCTTCGGCCATTCTGTTCGGTCTGCTCGCGGCGTTTGTGATTTACACCTACCGGGGCGAGAAGCGCCGGGGTTTGGCGGTAGCGTGACCAACATTGGGGTCCTCTATCCGACCCGGCGGGCGGTTGCCGCTTGCATGGTAACATTTGCGGGTCTGCAAAATCCCGGCCGGGCAGCCTCAGGATCGCCCCGGCAACGCCCGTCTCCTCCTTCCTCCTTTTCCACAGCACTTCCCGTGTTCCCTAACACCTCCGGCCATTCCGGTCGTTCGTGACACAGTCAACCCGGCGCCCGTGCCGCTCGCCTTCCCCCCCGGGGAGAGCCATTCCCGCCGCCGGGCTGGCAGTGATCTCGGAACGCCTCTGTCAATGGATGAACACCCACCCCAAGCCCTTGCGGAGATCTATCAGCTCCGCCATGCCGATCAACACGTAGAGCAAGATCACCAACCATAGGATCAGGTTGGTGAGAAGATCGTTCCTCGGAACCGCGGGAGGAAAGGTCACGTGGTTGTTCAGATACAACAGGCTGCCCGCGAGAAATGGGATGAAGAGGCTGCCGAGGATGGTGAACGCGATGACGACCGCGAACGGGCGGCCCATCAGCACGATGGGCACCGCGGAAAGGGCCATGAAAACCAGGCTCGCGCGGTGAGGTGCCCCGGACGGGCGGGCCGCCTCCCGCCGCTGTTGCGGCGGATTTCCCCGCAAAAGTCCGTGACAGTCGGCAAACACGCGGGGCATGGTCGTCCATACTCCCACCAGAGAGGCGAACACCGCCGCCCAAAACCCGATCGCGTAGATGTAGAAGCCCACCGGCCCCGTGAAGGTCGCAAGCAATTCCGCCATCCGGGAGACAACCCCTGCTTCCGTGACGACGATTCCCGGCACATGGAAGACACGGTTGGCGATCAGCATGACGGACAACCCGAATATCCCCGTGAAAAGATAGGCCATCACCAGATCGAGCCGGGTGTGCCGGAGAGTCCGTGAGGATGAATCGCCCTCGCCGCGCGAGAGATAGTTGTGACCCAGCAACGTCACCGAACCACCGACCCCGCCGATGAGGGAAAGCAGATAGCCGCCGCCACCTTCCGGAATCCCGGGGATAAACAACCCGCGCAACACGTCGACCGGATTGCGGAAGGTGAGCGCGGCGCAAGCCACGATCGCCGCGAACATCAGAACCACCAGCGGCTTCATCACCCGCTCCAGCCAGCCGGTGCGCGAAGTCAGGATCAAGGCCAGGGCCACCGCACCTTGGATCAACCCGGAAACTTTTCCAGAGACCGCTCCCCGGGTGAGCGTCTCGACCGCCAGCCCGCAGGCACTCACCAGCGCGCCGCTCACCGCCACGGACCAGAGAACCAGATACGCCGCGAAGAGCTTCATGACCCAGCGGGGAAAGCACCGTGACCAGCCCTCCACCGCAGTCATGCCGGTGGCCAGATGCCAGCGGGCGAGGCCCTCGCTGAGAACGAACTTGAAGAAGGCACCAAGCACGAGTGCCCACAACAGGGACAATCCGTAGGCCGCACCACCGGCCGTGGCGGTGATGATGTCACTGGCGCCGATCCCGCTCGCGGCCATGATGATCCCCGGCCCGAACCACTTGAAAGGCTGCTTCCCGGCCGGGGGGCGGATCGACTCGGTCTCCGGCATGAAGCGACATAACCGCCACCCGTCTTCGATAACAAGGGAACAATGATTCGATGGAAACGCACGGCTGCCCGCCCATCCGTGAATCCGAGCCAGATTTGCGGATCTTTCCGCAAGAACCGGATAGCCGGCTGGACGAATCGGTGGGATCATGGGCCATGATCACGATCAAGCCGTTTGAGCTTCATGCGAAGCTCGCAGCGGGGGATGCCAGCTCCCCCCAGATCCTCGACGTGAGAACACCCGTCGAACGCCGCGAGGTACACATCCCGGAAACCAGTTTCCTGCCACTGGATTCCTTGAACGCGGACGATGTCCGCCAGATGACCGGAGGCGGGCAGATCTATCTGCTGTGCCGCTCCGGCGCCCGTGCCGCCAAGGCCTGGGAAAAACTCTACAAGGAGGGTGCCAGCGATCCGATAGTCATCGAGGGCGGTATCGTCGCCTGGGAAGACGCGGGGTTTCCCGTCGTGAAGGCGGGCTCCGTCATTTCCATGGAGCGGCAGGTCCGTATTGCCGCGGGATTGCTCGTCCTCACCGGCAGCGTTTCCGGATTTGCCTTTCACCCCTACGGGCACTTGCTTTCCGCCATGGTCGGGGCAGGCCTGGTGGTGGCCGGATTGACCAATACCTGCGCGATGGCCAGGCTCCTTTCCAAACTGCCGTGGAACCAAGTCCCGAAGAACAGCATCCTCGCGCGGTGATCCGGCTGCCGTCCTGATGAAAAGCCGGGCGAGTGTGAGGACCGGTTTCGCCGGGGTAATCAAAAACGCCGCGCGCATTGCTCTCCGGTTGCGTTCGTTGGAAATACTTCCCAAGGTGGTCACCAAGTCCGATGTGCCTTGTTGAAAGTGGTCGGAAACCGCCTCCGGCACCTTCGGGCCAATTTGACCCCCAAGGCCATGAAACGTCATCATCTGGCTATCCTCCTGTGGATCCTGCAGACCCTCGTCACGGAAGCACTGCCCGTGATCGTCACCCCTCCCTACGGTGGCACCATTCCCGCCCACACCGGGTTGTATCTCACGGTGTCCGCAACGGGTGCCACGACCTATCAGTGGAAAAAAGACGGAGCCGATCTTCCCGGCCAATCCGGTCAGATACTGTCCATCCCGCAATGCACGCTCGCTGACACGGGCGTCTATACCGTGCGGGCGGGCGACGGCATCACTTTTGTGACCAGCGCACCGGCCCCGGTGACGGTGCTCGACAACGTGGCCTGGACGGAGGAGTTCGCCACCGATCCCCTCGCGTGTGGCTGGCAGATCCAACAATATCTCAACATCGGGGGGCTTTCTTGGCAGGCAAGCACCCACACCTTCGCCATATCGAATTCCTCCGCGAATGATTCGGCCATTCACAAGACCATCACGGATCTATTGCCGAACCATGGCTACCGGTTTCACGCCTGGGTGAAAGGGCAGGCCATCACGCCAGCCACGGTGGGTGCGAACATCTGCCAATGGAACACCTGGACCAACAAGAGTGCCGCTGCCGCCACCTTTGACTGGACCCATCTTTCGCTGATGGTCACCACGGATGCGAATGGCAGCGTGGACATCGCCTGCCGATCGGGCTACTGGGGCAGTACCGCCACCGGCACGGCCACCTTTTCCTGCCTGGCGCTGGAGGAGGCGCTGGTGATCGGCAATCCGGACCGGCCGATGGTCCGCGTGGCCTACCTCATCCCGTCCAACCGGACACCCCAGCCGGAAGGCGTCACCAAGCTCCAGCAGATTCTTCCCATCTGGCGGGTCTGGTACCGCGAACAAATGGAACTGAATGGATTCGGTCCGAAGACCTTCGAATATGAAACGGAAGAAGACGGAGTCACGCCGCTGATCCATTTGGTCAATATTCCGGAAACCGATGCCACCATCCGCGGCAGCGGCAGCTACGACCAATACAGCCAGGCGAGCGCCGCGGCCCTCAACGCCGGCGTCCCGGTCGGCGGGACGAAACAAATATGGCTGCTGATCCCGGAAGCACACGTCATGCTGCCGGACAGTTCAATTCTGGGAGGGGTGTTTCTCGGCGGTGGCGGCGGATCGGGTGATGAAGGGGGAACAGCGGTGGTGGATAGCACGGCCCTCGCGCGGCTGGCACCGGGCATGCTGACGAATAATGACAACTACGATGGCGCGACATGGCCGGACATCGGTCCTTATCTCCTCAAGAACTCGACGACCTTCGTGTGGTTCGAGGGCAACACCTTCAGCAGCATTTCCTCCGCGGCCCAGGGCGGGACCCTGCACGAGCTTTCGCATGCCTTCGGCCTGGCACACGACT
>CAXTTX010000065.1:12767-16306 GCA_964247045.1 uncultured Verrucomicrobiales bacterium
GCAATGACAACAATTTCAACGGCAACCTGATGTACAACGGCTGCCGCGGAATCCGGGGAAACTTTTATCCCGCGCTTTTCACGTCCGATCACACGAGGCTTTCCCACGCCGCCGCGCTGGCCCTGAACTCCAGCCGCTACTTCAATTCGCAAACCGTCTATCAGGACCAGACCCGGCCGGTGATCGTCCTTGGAAATCCCCTGACACAAACCACCGCCGATGGCCGTCTGCGGATCAATTTCTCCGCCACCGATGACACCGGGCCGGCATGCGCGCTCCTTCACTTCGACACCGGTCAGGACGTTGTTGGAGAAATGTCCTTGCAAGGTAGCGCGGCTAACACCTCATTCGTGACTCCCTATTTCCATTCCGGCCAAGCGGATTCATTCAGCATCACCGTCCTCGATACCTCCGGCAACCGGACCTACCTCCAATTCAACACGTCGAACGGCGCCGTGGCGGAGATCGCACCCCGGGTGAATATCGCGACCTTTCCTGCCGCAGCCGCGATCAACGAGCCGGTGCAGTTGAATGCGGCCGGGACCACCGCCGCGGGGAGCGGCCTGCAGGTGCAATGGGATCTCGATGGAGATGGCACCTTTGAAACACCCCTTTCCCCGAATCTGGCTGTCACCGCCCGTTTTCCGAAGGCCGGGATCTTCCTCGTCCGGGCCCGGGCGATCACGAACGGCGGCACCGCCTCCGTCTCGGCTCCCGTGGAGCTCCGGATTTACCAGCCCTCGCTCAAGATCGAAATGACCGGTGTCTCGGCCCGCCTCTCCTGGCCGGTTTACATGGCTGGCTTCAACCTGCAATTTACCGGCGACCTGAACGCTCCCGATTGGCAGTCCCTGGACGGATGGTCCGATCTAACCACCCTTTCCCGGGTCGCTGACAGCCCGGCGAGCGGTGTGCCCCGGCGGTTCTTCCGTCTGTTCCGGCCTTGAACACCGGAGTCGGAACATCGGAGTCGGTCCCCTCGACTAAGTTGTTGTTCCGACAAGGTTCCCGGGCCATTGCGCCAAACACCTTGCTCCATGTCCCTATCCGACCCCGCGGGGGTCACCGCTCGCATGGTAACATTTGCGGGTCTTCAAAATCCCGGCCACCGTTGCCGAACCCATTGTCCGTCGTGCCGTCTGCCAGGAAACGCAGGAGAAATGGCACATGTCCCGTCCCGCTGTCGCCGTCGTCCAGCAGAACGGCTCTTTCCCGGCGAGGGGAAAAACGCGGAAAGGTTCGTCACGGTGGACAGGTTTCACTTCAAGGTTTCACTTCACCTTCGCCAGAATCACCACCCGGTCCCGCAGGGAAGGGGTGGTGAGGGATGTCGCGCGGACGAAGAAGGAACGGGTTGTCCCGGTGGCGTTCGCGTTCGCGCGCAAGCTCGCCCTGAGCTGATAGATCTTCCCCGGTGCCAGCGGGCCGGTCTCCAGCTTTTCGGCGTTGAACTGGCGGGTGAATTGGCGCGTGACGTCTTCCTCGCCGTGATACCAGGTGATCTGATAGCCGCGATCACTGCCCGTCGCGTAGAGGGAAAATGAATCTGTTTCGGAACCATCGTTCTGGATGGTGATGAAAACATCGCGGGCAGGGTCACCGGGATGGAGGGTGAGGTGCAGGGTTTGCGCGTCGCCATCCGGATAGATATTGTTGCCGTGGCTTGCCTTTTGGGCGAGGCCCATGCGCACATCCGGCTGGGGGCCGCCGCCTTCCACCCGCGTGATGGTCGCGGATGTCGGGTCGCCCAGCATGTCTCCGGGCGTGACAGCCCCTGTCACGACGATGGCGCCGTCCGGCTGGATGGCGATGGCGCTGGGCACGCGGACGCCGCCGGTGAAGAGATTGTCGATCTTGCCGCCCGTGCCGAAGGTCTTGTCGAGTTCGCCGGCGGCGGTGTGGCGCATGAGCACCGCGCGCGTGGGTTTCCGGAACGGGCTGAGGGCTTCGAAGCCGGCCACGAGCACCCTGCCACGTTCGTCCACGGCGAGCAGGTTGGGTTGGGCATATTTTTTCCCCTGAGCGAAGGTGGCGACCAAGCCGGAGCGGAACCAACCCTTCACCGGCGATGGGGCGGAAAAATCCGTCTCCAGCACGCCGGTGCGCGTGGCCTTGCCTGTTAGGTAGCCATAACGGGAATCGCCTCCCCGGTTGTCCATCAGGAGACCCGTGAAGCTGAAGCCGCCGCGAGGCAGGGCGGCGATGTCCTGCGCATAGCCCTCCACGGGATGGAGGCGGATGCGGGCCTCGCCATTCTTTTCGCCGAACGAGGTGTCCACCCCGCCATCCGCTTTATAACAGTTGAAGCGGATGCCGGTTGGGTCGAAAAATTCCTCCGGGCTTGGTGTTTCATCGTAATACTCGCCGCCGGTGACGATGCGGCCGTCCGCCAGCAAATCGCCGGAGGGCGGATGGGACACGGACCGGGTACCCTGGACCAGGCCACCCTTGCCGAACGATGGATCGCGCGAACCATCCGCCCGGAAGCACGTGATGAGCGTTTCGAAATGAAAGCCACTTTCGTCGGAAACGCGGCGCGAGCCGATGACGACGATCCTGCCGTCTTCCTGGATGCAGACCTTGGCGGCACCCCTGATGGCCTGGTCGGCCTCGGCGATCCCGTCGCCCCCGCCGAAGGACGGATCCAGGCTGCCATCCTCGAGGTGGCGCGAGAGGTAAACCGGATGCTCCTGACCGATGTCGGGCGCGTTAACCAGGCAGAGTATCCTGCCCTTTTTGTCGATCCTGAGGGATTGGATGGCCCCCTTCCGGCCGGAAAGGTTGAGGACGGTTCCGCCCTTGCCAAAGGAGGGATCCGGCCGGCCATCGCGCGTGAGGCGGACGAGCAAGGGAAGGAGCTCCTGGGTGCCATTGATGAGGAAAAAGGAATGTCCTCCCACGATGATTTTCCCGTCCTTCTGCACCGCGGTGGTCTGGAACCCGCTGCCCTTGCCGCCAGGATCCATGATGACCACGCCATCCTCGCCAAAGGACTTGTCCACGTCACCGGGTTTCGCGTGGACCGGGGAGCAGAGGAAAAGGGAAAGCAAACCGAGCGCCTTCGCCAGGGAGAGGCCCGACGGGGTGGGGGAGGATTTCATCGGCAGGCGGAAAAGGCGGGGAATCATGGGAGAGACAGGACTCCAGCAGGAGGGGGAATTCGCGGCGAGTTGAAAAACCGGGACGATCCGCCGCGCTGGCGGGGACGTGCGGGAGCATCACCTCTTCACCCGCACGACGATGGCCGCGCGGTACCTCACCGCGCCGTTGCCGATCGAGTGCGCTCGGATGTTGAAGCTGCGGACGAGGCCGGCGGCTAACAGGACAATGGTACCAGTCTCTTGACCAATGCATTGGGCCCGGCCGGGCGGCCTCAAGATCGCCCCCGTCAACGCCCGTCTCCTCCTTCCCCCTTTTCCACAGCGCTTCCCGCGTCCCCTAACATCACCGGAACACCCTCATCATGCGTTGCTTCTGACTATCGATATTGGCAGACGCGCCATCGGTTGAGAGCACCCCTCCCATCGTGCTAGAGTGGT
>CAXTTX010000066.1:0-4993 GCA_964247045.1 uncultured Verrucomicrobiales bacterium
GCCGTTCTTGTCGAACACGCAGTTCGAGGCGAATACCCGGCCCTTTGACGTACCTTCGCAGAAGATGGCACCGCCCTGTTCCAAGGCGAAGTTGTTCGTGAACGTGCAATTGCTAAGTGTCAGGTTCGTCTCGGCCGCGACGGTGCAGCCACCCCCGCGGTCATAGGTTGAAAGACGGGGATATCCCCACCACGCCCGGCCATTCGCATTGCCGTCCCGGACGGTCACCCCGTCCAAGGTGGAACTCTCGTTCACCATGACCACGCGGAGAGACCAGTAAACCTCTGACCCCTCGCCATCCCAAATCGCGCCCGAGAGAATCGTCGGGTTGGTCACCGGATTCCGTTGACCCAGGTTGGTTTCAGTTCCAGCAAAGCCGCCGTAAACGTATTCCCCGTTCAATTCAAACGGCTCCTCACGGTTGCCGAACAAGACCAGAACATCGCCCGAGACAGCCGTATCATCCGGGTAATAGGTGCCTTTGGCGACCCATATCGGGTTGTTCGGTCCGGCGGTGGGGTCCGCCAGCGCATCACGGAGATACTTGTAGGCCTTGTTCCAAGAGGTTCCGTTGCCGGAGGTCGCGACGGCACCATTCACATAAATGGTCTTGGCTTGGGAGATTGCCGTGCCCGCGAGCACCACCGCAAGGGCAGTGAGATTGCGAACATGCCCGTTGGTTAAAAACAATCGCCTGGGTTTGCGGCGATTTGACCCGTTAATGGGAGCGTCAAAATCGATCATGGCCGGTGGTTAACAGATTATTACAGACCCGCAAACAAAATTCGGCAAAATGAGAACCGGCGATCGACCACGGTTTTTGGTTGCGCCCGGGGACATTTTCCGCAAGCCGCGCGCCTATCAGAATGCCGTTTCACGCGTCGATTTTTTGGCAAATCCCTTTCCAGACCCCTGCGGGCGGTTCAGAATTTTCCATGCATTCGATGACAGGATTCGGCCGGGGTTCCGCGGCGACAGACGCGTGGCTCGCGACGGTGGAAATCAGCTCCGTGAACCGCAAGCAGGCGGAAGTCGTGGTGCAAGCCGCCCGCGGTCTGGGCGAACTTGAATCCCGGATCCGGCGGACGGTCCTCGACACGCTCTCCCGCGGGAGGATCCAGGTCTCCATCACCGTCGGCAGTCCCCAGGGCTCCGCCGCCAGCTTTCACGTGGATCGCGGACTGGCCGCGGCTTTCGCCAAGGCCTTCGCCGAAATCGGGGAAGCCGTTGGCTATCCGGTGGTTCCAGCGGCCGCAGATTTTGTCCGCCAGTCCGACATCATCACCACGGATGTCAGCGAGGTGGACCCCGAGGCCGCGTGGGAGGCGGTCAAACCCGCGCTGGCGGAAGCCCTCCAGCAAATCGTGACCATGCGCGGGCGCGAAGGTCAGGACCTCAAGGCCGACTTCCTGGCAAGGCTGGCCATTCTTGACACCTTTGTCCGCAAAATCGAGTCGGAAGGCCCCGTGCGTGTCGTCCGCCAGAGGGAACTCCTGGCCAAGCGTCTTGCCGACGCCGGACTGGCCCTCGACCCCGGTGACGAACGTGTGGCCAAGGAGATCGCACTCTTCGCGGACCGCTGCGACGTGAGCGAGGAAGTCACCCGTCTGGATTCACACTTCACGAAGTTCCGCGAATACCTTGATGCCGCCGAACCTCCGGGCCGGGCGCTGGATTTCCTCTGCCAGGAAATGTTCCGCGAGTTCAACACCATCGGCTCCAAGGCGAACGACGCGTCGATCGCCCAGACGATCGTCGAGGCGAAGACCGAACTGGAGAAGATCCGGGAACAGGTGCAGAACGTGGAATAAAGCGGAACTGCCCGCCTGGTTTCACTCCGTCTTCGCCGTGTAGTCAAAGACGAAGGCTTTTTCCAGCAGGCCATTGAGTTTCGCCCCGAATGCCTTGTGCGCCTCGTGGGGCAGATAGGCCTCGAGCGCCGCCTTGTCCTTGAAGGTGACGAAAAAGCAGTGCGTGAAGCCGTCGTTAAGCTTCTCCACACTCTCACTGGTCCCCCACTCGTAGCCGGTGACACCGGGGATTTTCTTGGGAAGCTCGGCGAAGGCACGCTCGATATCCTTCACCTGTTCCGCCGTCACCTCCGGCTTGAACTTGAAGAAAACGGCGTGGCGGAATTCGCCCCCGGCGAGGGCGCTGGCTGCGGTGGCAATGGCGGACATGAGGAGGATCAGAATGGTTTTCACGTGTGTTGCTTTCACCCCCCGGGAGCGGCGCTGTCAAGCGATCCGCGGCAGCCGCCAGGCACAAGCCTCAGCGGCCTGCGAGTTCGGGCAAGTCCATGCCCGCCAGATCCCGGTCCCCGCGCGCGGACTCGATGAATTGGGAATCCATGTCGATGGCTTGCCTCAGATGGCTCCGGGCGCGGTCCCCCTCCCCCAACGTCCAGAGGTAGCAGGCGAGATTGTAGTGGAAAATCGCCATGTCGAACAAGGCCTTCGGACCGCGCAGGAGCTGGTTGCACGCGGCCAGCGTGTCTCCCGTCTCATGGAGGCAAAATGCGGCCCGGAGGAAAAACTCCGGCTCGTCTTCCGCCTTCAGACAGAGCAGGCGGGCAGTTTCCGATGCAGGGTTCCATTGCTGGCGCTCCATTTGAGCAACCAGCTTGAGTTCAAGGGGCGCGCGCAGGCTCTGGACCTCGGCGGGGAGCGACTGGAGTTCGTAAAGGGCCTCGTCCGCGAGGCCGAGCTCCAGCCAGCCAGCGGCCGCTTGCAACGTTTTTGTCACCACCATCGCCGTGGATTGTAGGGGAAACAGCGCAAGGTTGCAATCACGTAGGTTTATAAAAGTACCGCGCTTCAGATTTCCCGTGAAAGTTGCAGCATGGGAAAATGACGGAAATGGGCGTCCCGGGTCGCGAGTTCACCGCGGCACTCCAGGGATAATGCGGCGATCCAGATGTCATTGGTAGGAACCGGCGTCCCCGCCTGTTGCAGATGATTCAGGAGTTCTCCATAAAGTTCTGCCGTCCGGAGGGTAACAGCCATGACCTCAACCTGAGGTTCCTTCAGGAAATTACCCAGCTTCATGAGATTTTCTTCCACGACATTCCCGCGGCGAAAGCCATGGAACAATTCCCCGAGAACGATGGAAGGAACCACCACCCGGTCTGCCAAAGCGAGCCGGGAGTGCCAGCGACCCGTTCGACGCCAATCGCTGTAAGCATTGGTATCAAGAACGACAATCAGCTCCATAATTCACTGTCCAGCTGCTGCAAATCCTTGTCCAGGAACACATCCCAGGCCGGGCCGAAATCAGAATCCCCCGCATAGGCGTCCAGATTGTTCTTCCTCACCGGTTCAGCGCTGATGCCAAGTCCCCGCCGGAGTGCATCCACGAGCACCTGGTTCATTGAGACATCCAGCCGCTGCGCCTCCCGTTTGGCCTTTTCGACCCACGCTTCATCAACTTTCCGAATTGTCACCTGAACCATGCATGCACTTTCATTCAAAAACCGCATGCAGTCAAGACAGACAAAAAAACGGCAGCCCTCGCGGACTGCCGTTTTTTGAAAAATCAGGATGGAGGGAGGGGAATCAGATTCCCTTCTTCACCACGTCGTGCAGGAGGTCGATCACCCGGTTGGAGTAGCCCCACTCGTTGTCATACCAGCTCACCAGCTTGAAGAAGGTGGAGTTGAGCTCGATGGACGAACCCGCATCGAAGATGGAGGAACGCTTGTCGTGGATGAAATCGGTCGAAACCACTTCGTCGCTGGTGACGCCGAGGATGTCCTTGAGGTAAGTCTCGGAAGCCTTCGTGAGGGCAGCGGTGATCTCCTTGAGGGAGGTAGGCTTGGTGGTCTTCACCGTGAGGTCGACAACCGATACGGTCGGCGTCGGAACCCGGAAGGACATGCCGGTGAGCTTGCCTGCCACTTCCGGGCAAACGAGAGCCACGGCCTTCGCGGCACCGGTGGTGGAAGGGATGATGTTGATGGCGGCGGAGCGGCCACCTTTCCAATCCTTCTTGGAAGGGCCGTCCACGGTCTTTTGCGTGGCGGTGTAGGAGTGGATGGTGGTCATCAGGCCTTCCTCGATGCCGAATCCTTCCTTCAAGAGGACGTGCACGAGAGGCGCGAGGCAGTTGGTGGTGCAACTCGCGTTGGAGATGATGTGATGCTTGGCGGGATCGTAGAGTCCATCGTTCACGCCGACCACGAAGGTGGCGTCTTCACCCTTCGCAGGGGCGGAAATGATGACCTTTTTGGCACCGGCGGCAAGGTGGCCCTTGGCCTTCTCCGCTTCGGTGAAAAGGCCGGTGGACTCGATGACGACATCCACGCCGAGTTCTTTCCAAGGGAGACCATCCGGAGTGCGGGCACTGACGACCTTGATCTCATGACCATTGACGACGATGATGTCGTCCTCTTCGAGTTCCGGCTTGGACTTCTTCGAAGACACGGTGCCGGAGAAGGGACCCTGCGTGGAGTCATACTTCAGGAGGTAGGCGAGATTGTCAGCGGGAACGATATCCCCGACAGCGACAACGTCGAAATTGGAACCGAGGTGGCCTTGTTCAACGAGGGCACGGAAGACAAGGCGGCCGATGCGGCCGAATCCGTTGATGGCGATTTTGGTCATGGCAGTATTTGGAAATCCGGCACGGATTTTCCGGCCGGGGCCGGGATTGTGCATGCCGAATGGCGGGCGTCAATCCCCGGAGCGATTTCACCCGAAAAACGGTTCGGCGGTCGTGTCTTGGCGAAAATCGGCCGCACCCCGGGAGGATCAGGTGGAAATCGAGATCACTCCCATCTGGTTCCATGTTCTTGAAATTCAATAATTACTAGACAATCCGGGAATGAGCCGCCATCTCTCTAACATGAGCATGAGTCCTCCGCCACCCGACCCGGCCATGACCGAGCATGCCCGCTCCATGCTCAGCAGAATGCGGAAGCTCCACCAAGAGCCCACGCGCCTGGTTGATGCCCACGAGAAGGATTTCCCACACCTGCACCTTCCCTCTTACCGCT
>CAXTTX010000066.1:5003-9600 GCA_964247045.1 uncultured Verrucomicrobiales bacterium
GAACGAATCACTTTCATTCCGGACTTTGGGCGATTGCGAGATCCCCACCATTGGCAGGGGCCCGGATTCAATTCATCGGACGACCTTCTTGCGCCTATCCGTATCAGAATGCGGTGAAATCTACGCGGGCTACTACCAACTCCCGATGCGAAGCGAGGTCCGCACCCGACATTTTTTCCGTCAGTTGCTGTTGTTCCGGTTTAAAAGGGCGGTCGCGGACTTCTTCCGCTTCCGGTCGACACAACATTACGAGGATTTGAGCACAGAATTCAACGACGGCGGCCTCCTGGCGACCACCAATGCGCAGGGCGCTTCCGCCATCCGCCAGCCACCGACCATATCGGTAAAGTATTTCCCCTACGGCACCCCCTTCGCAACGATGCTTGAGGATCACCGGCAGAGAGTCGCCCGCATCCTGCAGGAAAACCCGAACCTGAGAACCGTCCGGGTCTCGTCGCTGCAGGACATCCGGGACTCCCACGAAAGGGTCCGCGTGGTCAAAAGAGAATACCGGAAGTCCATCCGCTGGGTCACCCGGCAAGAGATCCGGGACATGTCAAAGGGCTCCCATGGGACCGCGGATGCCCTTTATGAGGAAATCCAGAGGCTGCTGGCTGAGGAGGCACCCGAGGGGACCGCCCATCCGTTTCCTTGACGCCCCGGACAGGGATTTGCAGGATGCCGGTTGGGTGAATTGCCCCTTCAACCTCCATGGAACCTGAAATCCCGCCCCAAGCCCCTCCTCCGCCGCCCGAACCGACGGTACTGCCCTCTTCCAACTCGAACTGGCGGCTCTATCTGGAGGCCCTCGCCTTCGTCTTCTTCATCTGTCCTTTCGGCAACGTGGTCGGCCCCCTCGTTTTGTGGCTTCTCCAAAAGGACACCAATCCGGTGGTCAGCCTGGAAGGCAAAAAGATCCTCAATTTCAACATCTCCTGGGCAATCTGGATGACCGTCACTTGCGGGTTCGGTATCCCGGTGTGGCTGGTGATCCAGATCATCGCCACCCTCAAGGCCGCCAACAACGAGCCGTTCAATCATCCGCTCTCGATCCGCTTCCTGAACTAGCAGGATGGTCCCGTTTCGGGGCGGCCGAATTATCCGGAAAAAATTCCCATCCCATGTCCTGCCCCGATCATTCCATTCGTCGTCTTGTTGAATCCAAAGCATCGCCACCATGACCGCTTCTCCAACTTCCGACCGGAAACTCGTTCGCTCCCGCATCCACGCCTGGTTGCCCTCGTCATTGGAAAATAAACAGCACCCAACGCCCTGAGATCATGTTCAAAAAGATCCTGCTGATCCTCGCGGCAATCGTTGCGGTCTTCGTCATCGTGGTCGCCACCCGTCCGTCCGACTTCAAGGTCCAGCGTGACCGCGTGATCGCCGCCACGCCGGGACGGATCTTCCCCCATGTGAATGACCTGCATCTCTGGCAGGCTTGGTCGCCGTGGGCGAAGCTGGATCCCGCCGCGAAAAACACCTTTGAAGGCCCGCCCGCCGGAAAAGACGCGGTATTCCACTGGGCCGGGGATTCCAACGTCGGCGAGGGAACCATGACCATCATCGAAAGCGTGCCCACCCAACGGGTGCGTTTCCGCCTGGATTTCAAAAAACCCTTCGAGGGAACCAATATCGCGGAGTTCAATCTAACTCCTGAAGGCCCTTCCACCCGTGTCGTCTGGACGATGTCCGGGAAATGCAACTTCTTCACCAAGGCAATCGGGCTTTTCGTCAGCATGGACAAGATGGTTGGCGACCAATTCAGCAAGGGCCTCGACGACCTTGCGAAGATCGCGGAGCTGGAGAAAAAATAAGCAGTCCTGGCAAAACGTTTGAAATAACACCGATCCCGCCCATCACTTACCAACCATGAAACTCGCCGCCAACATCGTCGGAGCCCTTCTCGGGCTGGCCTTTATCTTCTTTGCCATGCTTTATTTCCTCAAGGTGGATATGAAGATGCCCCCTCCGCCGCCCGGTTCCGCCGAAGCCATGTTCATGGGCTCGTTCGGTCCGTCCGGATGGATGGTGCTCGTCAAGGTCTGCGAACTGTTGGGAGGAATCCTGGTGGCCGTTCCAAAAACACGGAACCTCGGCTTGCTGGTTCTAGGCCCCGTTCTCATCAACATCCTCGCGTGCAACGTGTTCATCCAGGATCCGGCCAAATCGCTCAACCCACCCATCACTCCGATCCTTTGCCTCATGGCGCTCTTCCTCCTTTGGACCGAGCGCAAGGCCTTCGCCGGACTCCTCAACCGCTGAACAACAACTTCAAGGACCGCTATGAGCACGAAGGAATACATGCTGATCCTCCAGCGCACCGATTGGGACGAAGGTCTCTCGATCGAGGAAACCGAGAAGGTCATCGGCCAATACACCGAGTGGTTCCAACGATTGGCAAGGGAAGGCACGATCACCGGCGGCAAACCGCTTTCTGCCGGAGGCCGGGTGGTTTCGAAGCAAGGCGACCGTGTCTCGGATGGTCCCTTCATTGAGTCCAAGGAAGCCATCGGCGGCTTCATCACGATCAACGCGGCAAGCATCGAAGAAGCGGTGGAAATCGTGAAGACCTTTCCGCCGGTACAAATGGGCGTTCATGTCGAAGTCCGTGAGTTCTCTGCCATCTGTCCGGTATCCCAACGCCTCGAAAAACGCCTCGCCGGATTGAAAGAACCTGCCGGAGCCTGACCACCACCATTTTTTCAACAACCAACCCAATACTCCCATGGGCAACTACCTCGACGGATTCGTCATCCCCATCCCCAAAGACAAGATCGAAGACTACCGCAAGATAGCGGAAGTTGCATGCTCGGTCTGGAAAGAACATGGCGCCCTCGATTATTACGAGACCGTTGGCGATGATCTCGAAACCAAGGATATGATCTCGTTCCCCGAGCTCGCGAAAACCAATCCGGATGAAACCGTGATCTTCGCTTTCATCGTTTATGAATCCCGCGAGCACCGTGACGCCGTGAACGCGAAGGTGATGGAAGATCCGCGCATGAAGGAAATGATGGACGACTGCGAGCCGGTTTTCGATTGCAAGCGCATGTCCTACGGCGGCTTCAAGGTCATCGTGAAAGCCTGAGCTCCCCACCCAACAAACCATTGTCATGACATCCCAATACCTGCTCCTGTTCCGCGGCACCAACTGGCACACTGAACTCTCCATCTCGGAGATCCAGGAAATCATGGGCCGCACCAATGCCTGGTTCGAGCGCCTCTCCCGCGAGGGAAAATCCGTGGCCGGGCAGCCCCTCGAGCGCGAAGGCCAGACCATCGCCTATAAAGGCGGCAAGGTGGCCGACGGTCCGTTCACCGAGTCAAAGGAATCCATCGGCGGCTATCTCATCCTGCAGGCGGAGGACTTTGAGGAAGCGATGACCATTGCGCGGCAAAACCCGATGATTCCCCACGGGCTGACGGTGGAAGTCCGGCCGATCGCGGAAGCCTGCCCGGCCTTCAAGATCGCGCGCGAGCATTCGGCCATGGCCTGAAGGTTGAATCCCGACCTGACGGGTGAATCCCCACGTTTCCAACATCCCGGCCTCGGTCAGCGGCGTGCCCCGAATCGCGGAGCACTTGTTCCGTCATGAGTCGGGAAAGCTGGTGTCCGCGCTGACCGCCATCTTCGGCGTGAGCCGTCTCCAACTCGCCGAAGATGTCGTCCAAGAGGCAATGATCCGGGCCCTTCAGACCTGGCCCTATCACGGTATCCCGGAGAATCCGGCGGCGTGGTTGATGCAGACCGCCAAGAACCGCGCCCTGGATGTCATCCGCCGCGAGAAGTTCTTCCATGACAAGCAGCCGGAGATCATCGCCTCGCTCGAATCCTGGTCGGACAACGCGGACGAAGCCGCCCCCGGGTTCGAGGACGAAATCAAGGACAACCGGCTCCGCCTCATCTTCGCCTGCTGCCACCCGCTCATCTCGCCGGAGGATCAAACGGCGCTGGCACTTAAAACCCTTTGCGGATTCAGCCCCGGTGAAATCGCGAAAGCCTATCTGACAACGGAAGTCGCCATTAACAAGCGGCTGACCCGCGCGCGAAAGAAGATCAAGGACCAGGGAATCCCCTTCGAGATTCCCGCCGGCACCGAGCTGCCCGCCCGGCTCGACGGCGTGCTGCAGGTCCTCTACCTGTTGTTCAACGAGGGCTACAAGGCATCCAGCGGGGAAAACCTGATTCGGGAGGATCTCTGCGCGGAGGCCATCCGTCTCGGAGCACTTCTCACCAGCCACCCTTCGCTGGCACTGCCCCACACCCATGCCCTCCTGGCACTCATGCTTTTGAACGCCGCCCGCCTCCCCGGCCGGAGCGACCGCGCCGGAAACATCCTGCGCCTGAAGGACCAGGACCGGTCCACCTGGAGCCAGCCGATGATCGGGCAAGGCCTCTTGCACCTGGCGCGGGCCGCGCGGGGCGAGCACCTCAGCGAATATCATCTTCAGGCGGTCATCGCCGCCACCCACGCGACCGCCGCCAATGATGATGCCACCGACTGGCCGGGCATCCTGGAACGCTACAACCAGTGGACGGAGTTGAACGACTCCCCCGTCATTGCCCTCAACCGCGCCGTGGCACTCGCCAAGG
>CAXTTX010000066.1:9610-16295 GCA_964247045.1 uncultured Verrucomicrobiales bacterium
CAGTTGGAAAACTATCAGCAGGCGGTGAAGCACCTGCCGCGCGCGCTGGAACTCGCGGAGGTGAAGTCGGAGCAATCCTTCCTCCTCAAGCAGCTGCAGCGCTACGAGGCGCATCCCTAGCAGAACAAAAAAAAGGCGGCGGACCCTTCGATCCGCCGCCCCTTGGAAAAAACAGCCGGAAGATTACTTCCTGAGCACCTTCAGCTTCTTGATGCCGAAGACGGCATCATCGCCCAGCTCTTCCTCGATGCGGAGGAGCTGGTTGTATTTCGCGATCCTGTCCGAGCGGCTCATGGAGCCGGTCTTGATCTGCCCGCAATTCGTCGCGACCGCGAGGTCGGCGATCGTGCTGTCCTCGGTCTCACCGGAGCGGTGGCTGAGCACGGCGGTATAGCCGTTCTCCTGCGCGAGTTCGACGGCGTCGAAGGTCTCGGTGAGGGAACCGATCTGGTTCACCTTGACGAGGATCGAGTTCGCGATGCCCTCGTTGATGCCCCGGCTGAGGAAATCGACATTGGTGACAAACAGGTCGTCACCCACGAGCTGCGTGGTCTTGCCGAGCTTGTCAGTGATGACCTTCCAGCCGTCCCAGTCGTTCTCGGCACAGCCGTCTTCGATGGAGATGATCGGATAACGCTTCTGGAGATCGGCGTAGAAATCGACGAGTTCCGCGGCACTCTTCACCGACTTGTCGGACTTCTTGAAGACGTAGGCGTTTTGCTTCGCGTCGAAGAACTCGGAAGAAGCCACGTCGAGGGCGAAGGCGATGTCCTCGCCCACCTTGTAGCCGGCCTTCTCGATCGCCTGGCAAAGCACTTCCATGGCGTGCTCGGCGCTCTTGAGCGTCGGGGCGAAGCCACCTTCGTCACCGACGGCGGTGGAAAGGCCGAGATCGTGGAGAACCTTCTTGAGGGAGTGGAACACTTCCGCACCGTAGCGGAGCGACTCGCGGAAGGTAGGCGCGCCGATGGGCACGATCATGAACTCCTGGAAGTCGATGGGGGCATCCGAGTGGGCACCACCGTTGATGACGTTCATCATCGGCACGGGCAGCACCTTGGCGTTCGGGCCACCGAGATATTTGTAAAGCGGGATGCCAAGCTGGGCGGCGGCGGCCTTCGCCACGGCGAGGGAAACACCGAGGATCGCGTTCGCACCGATGTTCTTCTTCGTGGAGGTGCCATCCAGCGCGAGCATGGTGGCGTCGATGGAAGCTTGTTCGGTGGCGCAGAAACCCAGGAGCGCGGGGGCAAGCGTGGCGTTGACGTTTTCAACGGCCTTCAGCACGCCCTTGCCGAGATAGCGGCTCTTGTCGCCATCGCGCAGTTCAACGGCTTCATGTTCGCCGGTGGACGCTCCGGAGGGGACCGCGGCCCGGCCGATCGCGCCGCCTTCGAGGAGCACATCGACTTCGACAGTGGGGTTGCCACGGGAATCGATCACTTCGCGGCCGCGGATTTCAACAATGGTGGTATAGTCCATATTTATATGCAGTGTATATGAGATCAGTGGGAGGATGCCCTTCCCCGTTGGGGATTCCTATCAGGGATTGAACGGGCGGATGGAGCGGATGGTGAGATCTTGCATCAACTCGGTCGTCTCGTCGCGGACCTGGACGGTCTCGCCCGGGGCACGGCCGACGAGGGCCTTGCCGACTTCCGAGAGGTAGGAAACGGTTTTGGTTTCGGGAATCGAATCCCACGCACCGAGCACGGTCATCACCGTCTCCGTGCCCTTGGAATCCACCAGGGTGACGACGGTGCCGATATTGACCTTGCTGGCGTCCGAGCCCTTGAAGTCCGTGCCGCGGGCAGAGGAGATCTCCCGGTCCAGCGCCGTGCGGCGGTGGGCGAGATACTTCTCCATATCCTTGGCGGACTTGTATTCGAAATTCTCGCGGAGGTCCCCATAGGAGCGGGCGATCTTCACGTCGTTGAGGTTCTGGGGAATCTTGTTGCGGATAATATCGTCCAACTCGGCCTTCTTCTTTTCCAGGCTTTCCCACGAAACCAGCAGCGTTTCGTCCTTGCGCTTGGCGTTATTGCCGCTGACCAGTTCGGCGGTTTCCGGACGGGCCTTGATGATGCGCGCCATCAGCGATTTCTTCTCCAGTTCGCCGAAGACCGGGCAATCCAGCAGGCGGCGGCTGAAATTACGGGCCTCGTTCACGTCCATGATGCCCACCAGGTCCGTGAGAAGCGTTTTGTCATCGCCCAACAGCGACTGGAGGCGGGAAGTCTTGCGCGGGCCATCCGAAAGGTGGTCGTTTTCCAACAGGTTGAGAACGGAAGCACCCACATCCGCGGTGAAGATTTCCGAAGAAGCACCCTTCCGCTCGCGGCAGACCCAGATGAGGGCATCCGGCCCGAGGGCACGGCGCGCGATCGCGGACCGCAAGTGGCTGACCAAGGCGGCCAGTTCACCGCGCTCCTGAAGGATACGGGCAATTTCGGTGACCCCGCGCGCGCCGACCTTGTCGAAGACACGCACCATCTTGGATACCCATTCGTCACCAAAGGCATTCGGGAAAGCTTCGTAAACCGCACGCTGGCGGCCGGAGGGCAACGCACCCGCTTCATCGGCGAGGCGCGATGTGTCCGCGGAGGCCAGCAAATCGGAAAGACGAACCGCACCGGGATCGAGTTCCAGAGCCTTGGAAGACCCGATCACCTCGTCGCGGGCAGCAATGAGCTGGAGCGACTGGCCCAGGTTCACGCGGGACGCCTTCTTGGCCCCCTCGTCGATGTCATTGAGCAGGCGCTTGAGCGCGTTGGTATCGTTTTCGAAAGCACCGATGTCCGCGGCAATGGCCTCCAGCGCGCGGATCATACCCTTGATATCCTTCGAGGCTTCGAAATCCGCCACCAAGGCTTCAGCAGGTGTACTGTCACCGGACCGGAGGATGATCGGCTCGGTGCGCTTTTGCGGCACCACCGCCAGACGGCTTTCGCGGAGCGCCTTCTTGGCGGAATCCCACCATTTCTTGAAATTGGCCTCCGGAATGACGGCACCTGAGAGTTCCTTTTCGAGCGCATCCCCCGTCATCGTGCCGCCGTGGCTTTGCAGCAGGTGGACGACGAGATTGATCGGATCGCTCTTGGAAAGGGAGCGGAGTTCCTCGAGTTGCTCGATTTTTTTGGCCCGGAAGTCATCCGCGGCGATCCAATCCGTCTTTTGGAACGCAAACTGCAATTCCATGGTCTGTCCGGTGGACTTTTCAAAGTCGATGGTGACCTTCTTCGCAGGCAGGTCCCAAGCGGTGACCTTCCCCGCGCCGAAGGATTTATGAAGGCAAAAATTTCCGGGAGCGAGTTGTGACAAGCGCTCTCCGACAGGTTTTGGGATGCGGCCGGCTTCCACCAGCTTCGCCACGTCAGGATGCATGCGGCGCAAGATGGAAAGCCAAGCTGCAAAACGCAAGGCATTCCCTCGGGAAATCTGCCTGAGCGAAATCGCTCTGCTGCCAGAGCCGAATCGCTCTCCCGCCCAGCGCCGGTTGCCAAGGGCTTCTCCGGGCCGACGGGCCGACGGGCCGCTCAGGGCTTCTCCGGCTCCGCGGGAAGCCCACGGGGCCTCGGCTCCCGGGGCGTCGCGTTTCCATCCAGCGCTTGGTCCAGCGTGTGGACCAGCACCTCCACCTTGCGGCGGTAACTTTCCGGAATCTGGTCGAAACCGTCCGCGGGAGAGACGTCCCCCTCGAAAATGATCTGGTCCTGGGGACCATTGATCTTCACCCGGTAGCCGTCCCCTTCCTTGCGGACCTCGGTCCGGCCGGATTCCGCGGTATCGGACTGGCCGAGCAGGACGAGTCCGGAAAACTGAACCGGCGGATTCGCCGCAGCCCGGGATTCCGTGGACGAAAGTGGCCCCAGCGGCAACAGGGCGCAAAGTCCCCCGATGGCGGCGGCGATCCCCCCCCCGATGGCGACCCGCAGGCCCCAGTTTCCCCGGGAAATGGGCACCACTTTCTCATCTCCCGGTCCGGCCAGTTCGTCGATCAGGCCTTCCATGGAATATTGGCCCTCCTGGCTGAGGCCCGGCGGCATCAGGCGTGCCATGATCGATTCGATGGGATCAGGCGCTTGCATGGCGTTCCTCCTTGATGCGGCGCAACTCGTGCGACAGTTGCTCCAGAGCGTAGCGGTAGCGCGACGCCGCGGTATTGGGTGAAATTGCCAGGGATTCGGAGATCTGGTGGAAGGTCAGGCCGCCCCAGAATTTCATGACGACCACCTCGCGGAGCTTTTGGCTCAGGTTCTGGACGGCATCCCGCAAGATCAGGGCCTCCTCGTCCACTTCGAGTACGGGATCAAGCCAAACATCTTGGAAATCATTGAGATAGATGATCGATTCCTCACGCTTGCGGCGGCGGGTCTCGCTGCGGTGGTGGTTCAGGCCGCAGAAACGGATGGTGGAAAATACCAGCGGGAGATCCGGCGGCGAGCCACCCTTGTCTTGCTGATGGTGCCACATGCGGAGGACGGCCTCCTGCACGAGATCCTCGGCATCCTGCTTGGAATTGCTCCAGCCGCGGGCGAAAAGGAGCAGCCGCGGGCCGTTTTCGGCCAGCCAGCGTTTCCATTCGTTCGCGAGGGAATTCATCGGTCAGTGAGGAGAATGCCGGAACAGGGGGAATTTGTCAGGGATATTTGCCGGCAAGCGGGCCCCAAGGACAAAATGTCCACTTTTGTCCAATGCTACCGAAAAAACACGTGCCCGGACTTCGCGTGAAAATTCAGTCCAAGAACTTGATTTTACCGGGGATGGGAGAGCGGCCCATGGCCATTTCGGCGTGTTGCTCGTCGGTACAAGAGGAATTGATGGGCGCATCCGGGGCCGCATCGCTCTTTTGGAGGTAGCCATTTTCGAGCAACCAGGTTTCGACCTCCTCGCCGGAGATGTCGGCCAGCATCGTGCCGTCGATCTCAACGCAGGGGGAAAGCGGCTGGCCGCTGCGCTGCTCCATCTCCCAGCGGAAGGCGGGATTCTTGATGATGTCCTTCTCCTCGTAGGGAAGCTCGTATTTCCGCATGATCGCGCGGATGCCTTCGCTCCAGCCGCAAAAGGTTTTAAGGTAGGCGGTGATCTGCGGGGTCTTGGTCGTGGATTCGGACATGGTCGTGGTTTGCTGGCGGGGAGCATAGCCGACCAACGGGAAACCGCAAGCGCCGGGGAAGAGAGCGACGCCCAAGAACCCGAAAAGGCCGGGCCAGTACATGACCACGGCCGCCGGATCCCTTGTTCCGGCGGCCGTGGGCCCTTTGGGGGGCGCCCTTCTTAGGGGCTGTTGTGCTATCCCTTACGCCAATGAGAATGCCACAAATCGGCCGCAATGAAATACCGTGATCGCGTATTTTTAGTCGGTTAGGAAAACGGAGCCAAGGAGTTGCGACCCGCGGGTATTGGCGGGAACGTGCGCCATGGAACCCGTGGAATGAGAAAAGCTCCCCGGCAGCGGGCTTTGGACAGCCCCCACGCCCAAGGTGGCATTGTGATCGGCAACCGGCCGTCGTAGACCGCCGCTACATTTGTTAAATCCTCCCCGCCGCTTTGATGTCGGTGTAGCGGTTGGCGAGGGCGATGGCAAAGTCCTGCGCCGTGGTGTCCAAGGTGAGGATGCCGAGAGCGGAAAGCGTCGCGAGGATCTCCTTACGCTCCTGCATGTAGCGGTCCGCGGCCAGATACTTGAGGGCAGAGGCGAAGGACTCGACGGGTTCGGAAATCGCATCCTCCACGGTGCGCTCGCGCATGCTGGCCAGGAGGACGACATGGCGGGTCCGCAGGACCTGGAGGGCGGGAACGAGTTCCTTGCCGTCCTCACCGCGCAGGTTGGTGAGGAGGATGACGAGCGAGCGGCGGCGCTGGCGCGCCATGAGTTGCTCGACCGCGCCGCTGAAGTCGCTGGGAGCGGCCGTGGTCTGGTAGTCGTAGAGGTGGTTCAGGAGAACGGGCATGGCATGCGCGCCCTTCACCGGCGGTAGCCAGCGGTCCGAACCACCGAAGGATTTCACCGCCACCTGATCGCCCTGGCGGAGCGCCACGTGCGAAACGAGCAGCATCGCGTTGAGGATGTGGTCGAACTGCGGGAGCGCCCCATCCATCGCCCGCATGCGGCGGCCGGTATCGAGGAGGAAAACCACGGATTGGTCGCGCTGTTCCTGATAGTCGCGGCTGATGAGCATCTGGCGGCGGGAGCTGGCTTTCCAGTCGATCTGGGCGAGCGGGTCACCATCGCGGTAGTCGCGGAGCTGATGGAAATCCCGGCTGGTGCCGGCCCGGGGGCGGCGGATGATGCCCATCGGGCTTTCGCGGTGCTGCATGGCGAGCAGGGCCTGACCATCCACCGGCCGTTGCCGCCGGCCGGGCGGGTGATCGGCCGCACCCGGATCGACGCGATCCGGTCTTCGAGATCCGACATGGTGCTCAGCATCCTTCCTGGCCGGGATTCGACGCAGTGATCACTTGATGGAGATGAAAGCGCCGAAGCGACCGGTCGTCGGACCCTGGGCCCGATGTGAGAACCAGTCTTCGGACGAACTCCAGGTGCAGATCCCGCTGCGTTCGACGCCGGCCGGTGGCACTCCTGCCGCCACGAGACGAGAGGCGTTGGCCGCCGCGGCGTCGAATTGCCAACGATCCTCGCGGCCGGACCAGAAGACCGCCGGGTCCGCGTCGCGAAGTTCCT
>CAXTTX010000067.1:0-12230 GCA_964247045.1 uncultured Verrucomicrobiales bacterium
CGCGGGAGTGACCTCGGTAACGCCCTGGTCGAAGTTGATGAGGCCGTTGGTGCCTTCGATCGTGTAAACGATGCCATCCGCGGTGGCGGACTTGGACGGTGAGCCACTGAAAGTGGGCGTGCCACGGACCGGGAGGGTGATGACGAGGGCTTGCTCGCCGGAAACCGTTTCCACGCGGGAACGCACGTTGCCGGGTGCCGAGCCGTTGGTGGGGTCGTTGTTCAAGGCAAATTCCGCGAGGTTGTTCAGGCCATCGTGATCGGGATCTCCGGCTTTGGTAAGGTTGGCACCGGGGTAGGCGGAGAAGTCATAGGTGCCGATCCAAGTGGTGAAGGGGTCGACCGGGCCGCTTCCCGTGGAGATCACGATATTACCAAAGCTTGCTGCCACGCTGGGAGCGACGTTCACGCCCTTCATCTGGAATCCGTATTGCACGTGGCGGAGGGGGTCATTGATTGCGGGCAGGGAGAGATTGAAGGGTCCCGGCGGCAAGGCGACAGAGGTTTCAACAAATGATGAATAGTCCGGCGCGAAATCCTTGATGAAGGCAACCGCCGTGTGCGCGCCGGTCAGGGAGTTGGAAACCACGGTCCCGCTGAAGGTGACGGTCTGGCCGGCGTGCACACCGACGGCCGTCTCCACGTACATATTCGCCTCCATGATCTTGTTGCCGGTGACTTCATCCGGCTCGTAGTGATCGGGATCCGTGACAGGCTCGATGGAGTTGGGGGATAGGGTGAGAGTCCCCGGGGTGAACACGGCCTTCAAGTCCGGCACTGCCCAGGTTCCCTGGGCAAAAGGAGCGCCGCCGTTTTCCGGAAGGTCGAACTGGTTCATGTAGCCCTGCCAACCGGCAAGAGGATCGACGGTTTTGTTGGGGTTTGGTGGAACCACCGGAAGCGATTGGATCTCGATCTTTCCGAACGAGGCCACATCCGTGGGCCAGACGTTCACGCCGACCGTTTGGAATCCATACTGGATATGGCGGGCCGCGTTGTTGATCGTGGCCAGGGAAACCGTGAAGGTGCCGTTGACGATGGGCACCGATGAGGTGACGGAAGAAGAATAGTCAGGCGCGAAGTCCTTGACGAAGGCGACGGTGGTGTGACCCGTCAGGTTGTTCGAGTTGATCTGGCCGGTGAAGGTCACGGTCTGGCCCGCAAGTGCTCCGCCGTTGCTTTCCACATAGAAGTTGGCCTCCATGATCTTGTTGCCGGGAACTCCTGGTCCTCCGGGTGACGGAGCTGGATGTTCCGGGCTGGCGACATACCAAAATTCGTTGACGTCATTGAGCCCGCAGGCTTCCAGAGTCAGGACGCTGCCGCTGAAGTTGGCACGGAGGTCCGCCGTGCCCCAGCCGCTGCCGAAGACATAGCCGCCGCCATTCGCGGGCAACTGGGATACGTTCATAAAGCCGAGCCATGTGGCCGATGGATCGACACCGACGGTGACGTCCGCATGCGACCGCACGGCTCCCGCAAGGAGCGCCGCCACGGCCAGGGTTTGGATGATGGATTTCATAATGGGTTTTTAGGGATTGGGGGTTTTTTCGGGATTTCAGGCTTTTTGCCGGTTTTTTCAAACCGGCGGAGGGGTTGATTGAGGTGAAAGGAAGGTCACTTCCTGCGGCGGCGGAAGGCCAGGACGGCGGTGCCGAGGGTTCCAAGGAGCGCGCCGGAGGGTTCGGGGATGGCCGTGATCTGGGCACTGCCGAAGGGGGCAACATCGGTTGACCAGACGTTCACGCCGATGGTTTCGAAGCCATACTGGACGTGGCGGAGAGGGTTGTTGATCGTGGCAAGCGAGATGCTGAACACGCCGTTGACGATGGGGGCGGTGATCACATTGAAACTTGAGTAGTCAGGAGCGAAATCCTTGATGAAGGCGACGGAAGTGTGGGCCGCGGTGAAGGTGGTCGACAGGACGTTGCCGGTGAAGGTCACGGTCTGGTTGGTGAGGGCCCCGTCGGCTGCCTGGACATAGAAGCTGGCGTCCATGATCTTGTTGCCGGGATTTCCCGGGGCGCCGCCGCCGACGTACCAGAACGTGGAGACGTCGTTGACGGTATTAGGAGAGAGGGTCAGCGTGGGACCGACGAAGTTTGCCTTGAGGTCGGCAGTGCCCCAGCCGCTGCCAAAGACATAAGCCCCGCCATTGGACGGGAGTTCGCTGACGTTCATGAAGCCCTGCCAAGCGGCTCCGGGATCCACGGTGAAGGTGACGGCGGCGTGGGTTGGCGCGCTGACCGACAGCAAGAGGGCAGCACAGAAAAAAGATGACTTTAGGACGGATTTCATAGGGGAGGAGTATTTCTCGGTATGGGTTGAATCATGGACAATCCCGTGGTGCCGGACGCGTGCGCCGGACGCAAGGGATAGGGGTTTTCAAAGGAAGTCCTTGATTTGGGTTTCTCCAAAGATGACAGGGCGTTTAGGCGTGTCGAGAAATTTTATGCAATTTTCTTCAATCGCTTCCGGTTGCATTCCAAGGAGGATTGCCGCTTTTAGTTGCGTCTATTTCCCGAGTCCGACCTTGGGGTCGAGGGAGAGAGGCAAAATGTCTGTTTCGTGCCTGCTCCAGAGGGCCAAGGCCGGGGATTTTTGGTGCATTTTGGTGCAGGAAAGAGGGGCAAATTTGCAAAATCCGTGGCCCAGGAGCACGATGGAGCAGTGATTTTGCAGGTTTTTGTCGATTATGGCATCGACGGCGAAACATCGGGCAGGTGGCTAAAATTGCCACAAGGTTCTTATTACCTGTTTGTTACATTAATATCTCATCCGGAGTCGGCGGGGAAATGACAACAAATGCCAAGTGTTTTGGATTTTGTTTTGGTGGGGAGACTCAAACCCGAGGGGCGGGCGAAGCGTTGAGCGCCCTTTTCAGGTTCAGAGGCTTTGGCATGTGCCTATTGTAGCATCTCCGGGGGGATTCTCAATCAACCGCGCGTCTGCCAATACAGATTCCGCCAAAAATTCCCGTCCGAGCCTTTAACTCAGGCACTTGGACGGTTTTTTGTGACTCATTACGGGATGAGAAGGAGCTTCCGAAACGCCTGAAAAATCAAGACCCACCCGCGGGATGAAAGAGAGGGATGCCACCGGGTTGGGATTCGCCGAACTTGCGGATGAAGGCCTGGCCTTTTTCGCCGGCCATCCAATCGGCGAGGCGCTTGGCGCCGCTGGCGTTGGCAGAGCGGAATTTGGAAGGGTTCGCCTCGATGACGACATAGGGGCGGCGCATGTCAGGATCTCCCTGGACGAGGACTTCCATGGTCTTGCCCTTGGGAATCTTGCCATTGATGACGGGGATTTTGCCGACGACGACGTAGGCGTGTTTGCTTTCGGCGAACCCGACGATCTGTTGGGGCGATGGACTCTCGTCCTTGAGGACCCAATCGCCTTCCGGCTTGAGGCCGGCGCGTTGCCAGAGCTTGTGGGTGATTTCCCGGCTGCCGGGGCCGTAGAAATCGACAAAGGGAGCCTTGGCAGCGGCGATTTTCTTCAAGGCCTCCGCACCGCTTTTCATGCCGCGGATGCCGGCCGGATCATCGACGGGACCGACGATGGTGTGCTCGTTGCGCGCCCAGGGACGCATGTTGATGCCGTAGCCGTGGGCGACGAGATCAGTGGCCTCGTCGCTGCTGTGGAGCGTGATGAGATCGACCCTGCCCCCGCGGAACGGTTCGGCGATGACGGCCTTGGGACCGGTGGCGACGAGGTCAAGCTTGAGGCCGGTGTCTTTTTCAAAGGCGATGGTCAATTCCGGCCACATGCCGGACATGGTCATGCCACCGATGACGGCCACACGGACGATGCCATTTTGCGGGGGCGCGGCTTTTTTGTTTTCGCCACAGCCAACCGCCATGAAGAGGAGGACCGACAGGATTGTTAGATCGATTTTCATGGCACGGGGTTCTGGTTCACGCCCTCGCTGAAAGTCTGCCAGCGGACGTCGGGACAGGTTTTTTCGCCGGAACCGCAGCCGAGGTATTCGCCGCGGAAGGTCTGAACGTGACCATCGACGAAAGCGACGTTCGCCTTGCCGGAATGGCGTGCGGGAACGCCATAGGCATTGCGCGAGGGAACCGTGGAGGAATAGGGGCCGGGCGCATCCGCCATGAAGACCAGCTGCGAGATACGATTCAGATCCGACAAGCGGTGGGCTTCCGGGCGGATGGTCGGTGAGAGGTACATGTTCATCGCGTAGCTCAGGAAATGGCGGCTCTTGTCATCCTTGTCACGTTTGGCGGAGGGGCAATTGAAGACGCTGTTGTCTCCCGGTTTTGGCTGTGTACCCGCGGCATATTGTTCCTTGTAGGGAGGCATCCCAAGATAGGGCGGCAGGCAATTGAACCACCAATCGTTTTCCTCGATCCGGGCAAGCGGCTGGATGCCCTGGCCACGGCGCGGGAGTTTGCCGCCGCTGTCGCCGACATACTGGAGCAAGGCGGCGCCCCACTGGCGCAGGTTGCCGACACAACGCGCCTCGTGACCGGCTTCCTTCATGCGGCCGGCGACACCGAGGGTGACGGTAGCCAGCACGATGAGGATTGCCACCGTGACCAGCAGCTCCACCAACGTGAAACCTTTACGCCCGCGCCGCATCACGCCGGTTCCGTTTCATGAGAAGCAAGCCCGCCGCAGCGGAAAGGAGCAGTGATGATCCCGGTTCCGGAATGGCACTGGCCGTGATGGACAACAGGGGTCGTGAGGCTTCGGTGCCGAAGCTGCGCGCGTTGAAGAGATAGCTCACAGTCGCATCCGCGGCCACGACGTGGAAGCCGAGGTTGCCGCCGGCCATGATGTCGTTCCTGAAAGCCGTGGGGAGGTTGAGGTTCCAAGTCGTGCTCACGCCGGTGATCCCATCGAACGCATAGGTTCCCAGCGAGGTGTCCGATCCACCCAGCAAGCCCTGCAGGGAGGTATAGGAAATGCCGTTGGTGGTGGGAGCGCCGGGGTTTCCGGTGCCCTCGGTCCATGAATCATCCTGCATCCACTTGATGGAAAAGCTGCCGGCGGTGATGGAGTTGAAGATGGGATTTCCCGCCGCGGCGGAGGTGAGGCGGAGAGAGACAGAATCGATCTTCCAGAGTCCGGGGCCGAACCGGGTGTCAAAGGTGCTGAGCACGGAATTCATGTCGAAGCGCATGACGCTTTGGAATTCGCCCTTCGAAGAAGAGGTGCCAGCGACGCCCATGGCACCGGCGCCACCGTAGTTGTTGCCCGCGAGGGTATTGGCCGGGGACGGGCCAGTGGTGACAAAGGCGTCGGCCACGGGGGTTAAAGTCACCAGGGCCGCTTGGGCGGCTCCGGCGAGGGGGATGGCGAGGATGGCTGTTCGCATGGCTGGTTTCATGGTGGGGACAATCAGGAGAGGCGGGTGCCGGTGCCGCGGGTTTCGTAGCCGGGGAGGCCGTCGAGCTGGCGCTGGAACGAGCGGTTCTGGAGGAGATCAAGCAAGCGCCCGACGGGCGGCAGATCGATCAGGTCGATGGGAATGACGAGATTGAAGGCGACCTCGCCGGCGGCGATGAAATCCAGGTCGTTGAAGGCAGCGACGGCGCGCAGGCCGAAGGCGACGTCCGCGCGGTCATCGTGGACGGCACGGGCGCTGGCGAAGTGGGTGGCGGCTTCTTCCCGCCACGCGGGAATGTCGCGGGGAGCCATGCCCGCCTTTTTCATCAGCCCCTCCAACAAGAGGCGGGTTCCGGAACCGGCGGGGCGGTTGATGAAGCGGACGCCACGGGACGAGAGGTTTTCGACACCACCGAAACCGAGCGGGTTGCCACGGCGGACCATCCAGCCTTGTTCCCAATCCGCGAAGCGGAAGACGACGACTTTCATAGGCAGAGCCTCGAGCATCTTCTTTTCCGCGGCGGGATCGGGGAAATGGATACCGGCGACGTGGGCCTCACCCGCGAGGAGGGATTGGAGGGAGGAGCGGGTGGGCAGATTCCGCCAGATGACGCGCCCTTCCCCGCCCGCGCGCTGCCATGCATCCCGCAGGATTCCGAGCGCGGGATCGCAACCGGCGATGACGAGGTTCTGGCCCAGGCGGCTCTCCGGAACGAGCGGGCGCACGGAGGCGGAGCGGTTGCGTCTGGAAAGCAGCAGGGCATCCGCCTCGGAAAAGCCCTCGGGATTTCCGGCGGTCTGGCCGGAAAGGGGAAAGCCGAGCCAGCGGTCGCGGAGAAACGCGAGATGGAGGCGGGAATCCCCGGCGGGCAGCGTTTCGGGCAAGAATGCCTCCAGCGCGGCCGGTGGCGCGGAAGGCTGGAAGAGTTCGTCCACCGCGCACCCGAGCGCCCCGGCGAGCACGAGCGCGGTGGTGACGGAGGGGACGACCTTGCCGCGCTCGATGAGATTGACGGCCTGGCGGGTCATCCCGGCTTGGCGGCCGAGTTCCGCTTGGGTGATCCGGCGGCGTTCGCGGATGGCGGTGATGTTGCAGGTCCAGCGGGGTTTGGGATCGTCCATGGCGGGGAGATGATGGCAATTATATGTGACATGGTCAATTATTCATGACTCGATCTTTATACCCATTTTCCGGCACGGAGGCCCCTGATATGGGGGGCGAATGGAAGGATGCAGGCGAAAAGAGCCTTTCCTGTGAGGTTCTAGACTTCCTCTTCCTAAAAGGATGAGCTGCGAACCCTTGGCAGGCACGCGGGAGCATGGATAAGAGTGATCAGGCAGAGTGCCCGTCCGGCAGACGGCGTAAACGCCGCACAACGAACGAAGAGGCCTGCCGCAAGCGCAAATCTTCCACCCAATTTGTGCATTGAGATCAGGGCGTTGCCCCAGGCTACCTTAGGGCCGCACCGTTGGTGCTCAAGATAGGACAGACGCCACGCCACCAGCGGACCTTGTTCGTTAGAGATCGCGCGGCCTGCCCCAACCGGACCGTTAGGGATAACGGTCCCTGCCTTTTTCAGACAGGCTCGTGACTAACGGGTGGTAGCGTCTTTTTCGATCCAGGACCAGAGGTTGGCGAGGGAGGTTTTGACGGTTTCCTTTGCAGCGGGGAGATCGCCGCCGGGGGCGTTCTTGCCGAAGAGGTAGTATTTGATCTTGGGCTCGGTGCCGGAAGGGCGGACGGCGAAGGAGCGGCCGTCTTCAAGATCGACGAAGAGCATCTTTTCCTTGGGAATGAGGTCGCCTTCCTGGTCGAAGAGTTCGTCCTTGGCGAAGTCGCGGACGCGGGTGACGGCGGAGCCATCGACCTCGGTGGGTGGCTTTTCGGCGTAGGAGTTGGCGAGGGCCTGGATCTTCGCGGCACCGTCGGCCCCTTCCATGACGAGGGATTTGCCGATTTCGAGGTAGTAGCCGTATTCGGTGTAAACGTCGTCGAGGAGTCCGGTGAGGGTTTTGCCGACGGATTTGGCGTAGGCGGCGACTTCGGCGAACATGAGGGTGGCGCCGTTGGCGTCCTTGTCGCGGATGGCATCGGAGCCGAGATAGCCGTAGCTTTCCTCCCCGCCGAAGACGAAGAAGCGGGAGTATTCGAGACGAAGGGCGCGGGTCTGGGCCTCGGTGAGGGAGCGGTAGTCCCCTTTCTTATCGGCGGGGATGGCTTCCTCGTATTTGCGGAGCTTGCCAGCGATGTATTTGAAGCCGGTGAGGGTGTCGACGACGCCGACGCCAAAGCCATCGGCAATGGAGCGCTGGAGTTCGGTGGTGACGAAGGTTTTCACGACGACGGCGCGGCTGCGGTTGGCATTGGTGAGCCAGCCGAGTTCGAAGCAGGTCTTGAGGCGATACCAGGCCATGAGCGAACCGATCTGGTTTCCTGTTAGGAGGACCATCTTGCCGGCGGTGTCACGGACGGCGACGCCCATGCGGTCCGCGTCGGGATCGGTGCCGATGACGATTTCCGCGCCGGACTCCTCGGCGAGGTCGATGGCCATCTGGAGTGCGGGACCGTTCTCCGGGTTCGGTGACTCGACGGTGGGAAAGCGGCCGTCCTGGATGTCCTGCTCGGGGACGGTGAGCACCTCGAAGCCGAGGCCACGGAGCATGGGGACATTGATGTGGCCGCCGGTGCCGTGGAGGTTGGTGAAGACGATTTTGGTTTTTGTGCCTTCGAGCAGCGAGGGCTTGAGGAGGAGGGTTTTCAGGCGCTCCGTGTAGATGCGGTCCATCTCCGCGCCGAGGGTGGTTACCTTGCCTTGTTCGCTCGCCGGGAGCGGCTCGAAGCGCTCGCTGGTGATGGAGTTGACCTCGTTGATGATGGCGGTGGCGTGGGGATCGACGATCTGCGCACCGTCGTTGAAATAGGCCTTGAAGCCGTTGTCGTGGGCGGGGTTGTGGGAAGCGGTGAGAACCACGCCGGCATCGGCACGGAGTTCGCGGACGGCGAAGGAGAGCTGGGGTGTGGCGCGGGGGCCTTCGAAGAGGTAGGCATCACAGCCAAGTTCGGCGCAGGTTTTCGCGCAGAACTCGGCGAAGTCGCGGGAGAAGTGGCGGGTATCGTGGGCGAAGACGAGGACGGCCTTGCGGTCGGGGCCGGCGAATTTTTTCGCGTAGGCGATCAGCCCACGGACAGCGCGGCTGAGGTTGTAGAAGTTCATGGTCGCGGTGCCGACGCAGGGATGCTCGGGACGGTTGTTCGGACCACCCTCCCCCTGCTCCGCCGTGGTGACGACGCGGCCGATGGTGCGGCCACGAAGGCCGCCGGTGCCGAAGGCGAGGGTTTTGAAGAAGCGGTCGTTGAGTTCCTCCCAGTTTCCGCCCTCGACGAGTTCCTGGACGGCAAGGGGAGCGACCTCGCTGGTGGTGCCGGCGAGGAGGGCCTCGATGTTGGCTTGAGCGGTTGCGAGGAGGTCGCCGGAGGCTACGGCGGCAGAGAGAGAGGCTGAGAGGGCGGCGGGGAGGGAACTCATTTCGGGGGCAAGCGTAGGAAAATTCCCCCGCATGGCAACCTCCGGCATGGCGGATTTTCCAAGGAATTCCGGTGCGCGCTGATCCATTCCCCGGTTTGCGGCGGATTATCCAGAGCCAATCATTCCCTTGACTCGGCCGGTCCCCCGGCCATCCATGACGCCCATGAAAACTCTCTGTCTCCTGCTCGCCGCCGTCCTTTCCCTGGGAACGGCGAAGGCCGCCACCCTGAAGCTCACCGGTGCGGTGAACTGGGAAATCTTCGAGCCCAACGCGACCTTTTCCCTGATTGGCTCAATCCAGAACGAGGGCGCTTCTTCCGGCACCTTGAAGCTGGTGCTGTGGGCCACCAAAAATCCATTCCCATCTCAGGGTTACCCGGTGGCGGAATACAATATCGGTGACATCCCGACGGGTTACCAACTGACCGATTTCAAGGTGCGGACGCCAAGCAAGGTGCCGATTCTGACCGGAAACTATCATTTCACGATCAGCATCCTGGAATACACCGGCACGAGCTGGGCGACGCGGCTGATCGTGCCGGGGAGCGGGATCAAGAACCTGGCCGTCGGGGATTTCACGGACCAGCCCAAGTGGAAGCTGCCGAAGGCGGCGGTGATCGCCGCGCCGAAGAAGCTGAAGTATGGGAACGTCATCAACCTGGTGCCGAAAGCCACGGGGGATCTGTTCCCGCTGCCGATCGCCTACCAAGCGCCGGTGAAGGTGACGGTGCGTGTAAAGGACAAGGTGGATATCCTGGCCACGGATACGGAGAGGGGAGCTTACAAGTATGAGGTGAAGAAGGGGCCCTTCAACAAAAAGCGGGTTTCAATCGGCAGTGTGGCGCTGGATTACAAGGACGAGATCGGTGTTTGGGACGCGACGGAGGGCGGGCTGTCGCTGTATTTCCAAAGCGCGACCTCGGGGACTTACAAGAGCACGGAAGTGGATAAATATGGGAAGTATGTGACCTACGGGACTTTCACGTTCAAAGATTGAGGCGCTGAAGCGCAGACACAAGACGGTAAAGAGACGAAGCGAAACGCAAGGACCGCGGACGGCGAGTGTTTGGGATGAAGCGAAACGCGGAGCGCGCGGAGGGAAGAGCGGGGGTTGACGGGGCGGAATGAATTTTGACGGCGGATACAGAAAGGAAGTGGCCGTCCATGTCCGCTCCGCTCCCATTGCGGTCCGGGAAGAGCGGGGTTGATGGGGGCGGAATGAATTCCGCGGTCCGTGAAGAGGCGGGGTTGATGGGGCGGAATGAATTTCGCGCTCCGGGAAGAGCCGGGTTGATGGGGCGGAATGAATTCCCGTGCTCTGGAAGAGGCGGTTTGGTGCATAATCGGCCTAGCCGGGTGGGGATTCCGTGGCTAGCTTCGCGGGCCCTTCCATGTTCTCCCTGATCGAAAAAGCCGTCGCCAGACGCGATGGCCTGCTGACTCCTGAAACCAATGCGGTCCGGCTGGTGGATGGCGGCGGGGATGGATTGCCGGGGGTGATCCTGGAAGCCTTCGCCGGGAGGTGGCTGCTTTCGACCACGGGGAACAGCATCCCCCCGGAGGTCCGCCAGTGGCTGTCGAAGCAGGAGGTTTCCTGTTACTGGAAGCGGTTGGACCAGCACCAGAAGGAATCGCCCGCGCACCTGTGCGGCCCGGAAACGATGGAGCCTTTCCTGATGCTGGAGAACGGGATGGCGGCGGAGATTTCATTCCAGTCCGGCTATTCGCAGGGGATCTTCCTCGACCAGCGGGACAACCGCGCGGAGGTGCGGCGGCTGATGGTTCCGGGGATGCGTTTGCTGAACACCTTCGCCTACACCGGGGCGTTTTCGGTGGCGGGGGCGCTGGGCGGCGCGGAGACGACCACGCTGGATCTTTCGCAACCGTATCTGGACTGGGCGAAGCGGAACCTCGCGCACAACGGGATGAATTCGGGAGCGCACCATTTCTGCAAGGGGGATACTTTCCACTGGCTGGGGCGTTTCGCCAAACAGGGGCGGGTGTTCGACGGCATCATTCTCGATCCGCCGACCTTCTCGCGCGATGAGAAGGGGAAGGTCTTCCGCGTGGAGAAGGACTTCGGCGAACTGGCGGCTCTGGCGGCACAAGTGCTGGCCCCGGAAGGGTGGATGCTGTGCTCCACGAATTGCCGGAACCTGCCCCTGAATGAATTTCAAAGACAACTGCGGGCCTCCATGCCGCGCCCGATGAGTGCCCGGCACAGCCCGATGCCGGCGGACTTCACGGATGAATCCTACCTCAAGGCCGTGTGGCTCCGATCATGATTTCAGAATCCGAAGAACCCGCGTCACCCGCGTCACCCGCGCCCCCGGCAAAGCCGTTATTGTCCGAAAAGAGCCTGCTGCTGTTGCTCGCGGCGGTGCAGTTCACCCACATCATGGACTTCATGATCATGATGCCGCTGGGGCCGCAACTGATGCGGGAGCTTTCGATCAATCCGCAACAGTTCGGGAATTTGATTTCCGCGTTCGCGGTGACGGCGGGAGTGGTGGGGCTGGCGTTCGCGCCGTTCACGGACCGGTTTGACCGGAGGAACCTGCTGCTGATCTGTTATGCGGGGTTCACGGTGGGCACGCTGGCGTGCGGGCTTTCCAGCAACTATTGGACGCTGCTGACCGCGAGGTGTGTTTGCGGCGCCTTCGGGGGCGTGAGCGGAGCGACCATCATGGCGATCGTGTCCGACGTGGTGCCACCGGAACGGCGGGCGCGGGGGATGGGGATCATCATGACAGCGTTTTCAGCGGCGGCGGCGCTGGGAGTGCCGGCGGGGTTAAAAGTCGCGCAAATGTGGAAGTGGGAGGGGCCGTTTTTGATCGTGGCGGCAGTTGCGGCGGTGGTGTGGATCGGTTTGTTCCGGATCCTGCCACCGGTGCGGGGCCACCTTTCCGGCGGGGTGGTGAAGTCCGGCGCGGATTTCCTGGAACTGCTGCGAAGCGGCAACGCGTGGGTGGGGCTGTCGCTGATGGTGGCGATGATTTTCGGACACTTCACGATCATCCCGTTTCTGTCGCCGTATCTGGTAGGGAACGCGGGGTTGGCGGAGGACCACCTGTTCCTGATTTATCTAACAGGAGGTTTGGTGACGATCTTCACCGGGCCGTTCGTGGGGAAACTGGCGGACAAGCACGGGAAGTTCCTGGTGTATTGTTGTTTGATTGCCGGGGCCTGTATCGTGATCCGGCTGCTGACGAACTCGGGACCGATTCCGCTGTGGTACACCCTGATCCTGGCGGGGTGCTTTTTCACCTTCGCGAGCGGGCGGTTCATTCCGGGACAGGCGACGATTTCGATGGCGGTGCCGAGGGCGAGACGCGGGGCGTATATGAGT
>CAXTTX010000067.1:12240-16189 GCA_964247045.1 uncultured Verrucomicrobiales bacterium
GATCGCGTGCTCGCGGGATCTTGCATCGGGGCTGAGCACGGCGATCGGCGGGCACATCGTGGTGCAGGGCGCGGGCGGGAAGCTGTTGAATTTCGACAAGCTGGGGTTGGTGGCGATCGGCGCGAGTCTTTTCAGCTTGTGGATTTTCAGGCAGGTGAAGCCGGTGGAATAGGAAGAAGTTTGCTGGTTTTCAGTGTTCAGTTTTGAAGGAGGAAGACGGAAGACAGCTAGTCCTTCTAAATTCCTCCGGAATGTTCAGGGAAGAAAACGAAGAAGAAAGAATATCGCTATTGAAGGCCTTTGATTGAAACGAACACGCCGCGCTACCACCTGGATGTGGAACCGCGTGCCCTTGGCACATGCATGGAACCATGGAGGAAGTGCTCTTGGCAGAAGCTCGTCCGGCAGACCGCGTAAACGCGGCACAACGAACGAAGAGGGGGTGTGCTTGAAATTCAATTTTCACCATCTGTCAGGCTCAAGCATTGTCACAAAAACGTCACTGACAAGGGGTTGAAAGCCCTGTTGCATCCGGGTCGATGAACCCGAGTGAAGAGGAGGCGCGATTCGCGATGGTGAAGATGTTGAACGGCCTGTTGGATTCCAAGGGGCGGGTGGCGGAGGAAATCCACGGGCTGCGGAAGCTGGGTAAATCGCTGCGCGGAGGGTTTTCGTTGCTGGGACTGGAGAAGACCTCGGTGAGGGAGATCCAGGCGATCGGGAGGTTGCTATCGGGGCCGAGGGATGCGGTTTCGCGATATAACACCTGGCAAAAGCTGGCCTGGGAGGGTGACGAAGCCACGATGACGGCGATCGCGGGGCTGCTGGAGCAACAAACCCACTCTGCCGCGCGCAGGCCACCGCCGGAAGCAGTGGCGTGGTGCGTCGCCCGGGTGGCGGCGGCGCGTGACAGCCTGTTGCAGATCCCGCAGGAAGCTTTGGCGGAATTGATCCCGACGGGCCTGAAAAAGCTGTCCCACCGGGTGGCCAAACGATGCAAAAAGCTGGACCGTGACGGGGAGGAAGATTTCCACGACGCCCGGAAAGCCTTGAAAGCCCTTCTCGGGGCCATCGCGTTCATGCCGGAGGGGTCGTTCGTCCCTTCCCCGGTGATCAAGGAACTGGCGGACATCCTGGGGGACGAGAACGACCTCGCGACGCTCGCGGCGTGGTTGGAAGAGCATGGATTCACCGCGGATTTCGCTCCATTGCTGTGGAAAAGGCTGGAGAGTTCGCGCAAACACCTGAGGAAACGGGCGATCAAGGATGGCAAACACCTGGCCCGGCCAAAAGCGGCGCTGAAACAGAAGCGGGAGGTTGCGGAGGCCGCGGAGCCGGTAGAGCCTCTGGAAGCTGCCAAGGTGGGCGAATAATTCGCGGCAAAGGGGCGGAATTGCCGTCACAACCCATTGAGGGGAGGATTCTTGTCCGGAAGGCGAACCGGGCATTGCGCGCGGGGCATTTTCCTCTATGGAGGTGGCGCTCCGATTGCTTTCACCCTGTCCCCTTCCATTGACATGTCCGCCCGACTTGATTTCCGCAGCCGCCACCTGGGTCCCGTAGGTTCCGACCGGGAGGAAATGATCCGGGAGACCGGGTATTCCTCCCTCGATTCACTGATCAACGCCGCCGTGCCAGCCGGGATCCGGATGGATGGAGCGCTGAACCTGCCGGAGGCGAAGTCCGAACAGGAGGCGCTGGCGTGGCTGAAGTCCATCATGGCGAAGAACCGGGTAATGAAGTCGTTCATCGGGCAGGGTTACCATGGGACGCACGTGCCGGGGGTGATCCAGCGGAACATTCTGGAGAATCCGGGCTGGTATACCGCGTACACGCCCTATCAGGCGGAGATCGCGCAGGGACGGCTGGAGGCGCTGCTGAATTTCCAAACGATGATCACGGACCTGACGGGTCTGGATGTCGCCAACGCCTCGTTGCTCGACGAAGGCACCGCCGCGGCGGAAGCGATGAGTCTGGCGCTGGCCGGCAAGCCGAAGGGGAAGGCGATTTTCGTTTCCGACCGCTGCCACCCGCAAACCATCGACGTGGTGGTGACGCGGGCGGAGCCGCTGGGCATCGAGGTGATCACCGGGGATTGGCAATCGTTCGACCCGGCGGAATGCGACGGGTTGTTCGCAGTGGTGGTGCAGTATCCGGACACGCGCGGGCGGATTGATGATTTCGCGGCGTTTTTCAAGGAGGCGAAGGCGGCCGGAGCGGTGACCATCGTGGCGGCGGATTTGCTGGCGCTGACGCTGTTGAAAGCGCCGGGAGATTTTGGCGCGGACATCTGCGTCGGATGCTCGCAGCGTTTCGGCGTGCCGATGGGTTTCGGCGGACCGCACGCGGGCTTCATGGCCTGCGCGGACGCGCTGAAGCGGAAAATGCCGGGACGTTTGATCGGCGTGTCGATCGATTCGCGCGGCAAGCCGGGTTATCGCCTGTCCCTGCAAACGCGGGAGCAACACATCCGGCGCGACAAGGCGACGTCCAACATCTGCACCGCACAGGTGCTGCTGGCGGTGATGGCCTCGATGTATGCGGTGTATCATGGTCCCGAGGGACTGAAGCACATCGCGAACACGATCCACTCGCTGACGGCGACGCTGAAGACCGCGCTGGCGGATAGCGGGGTGGCCGTGGATGTGGGACCGTTTTTCGACACCATCGCCGCGAAGGTGCCGGGCAAGGTGGACGACATTCTATCAGCCGCGGTGGCTTCGGGGATCAACCTGCGGCGGATCGATGACGACTACATCGGCATTTCGCTGGATGAGACGGCGACGATGGAAGACGTCGGCGCGATCGCGGCGGCGTTCGGCGCGAAGGCGATTGCCACGTCAGCGCCGGCAAGCGCGTGGCACGAGGCGCCGGCGCGCTCGACGCCCTTCCTGACGCAGAAGGTTTTCAACAGCTACCACTCGGAAACGGAGATGCTGCGCTATCTGAAGCGGCTGGAGTCGAAGGATCTGGCGCTGAACGAGTCGATGATCGCGCTGGGATCCTGCACGATGAAGCTCAACGCCACATCGGAAATGATCCCGCTGAGTTGGCCGGAAGTTTCCTCGCTGCATCCCTTCGTTCCCGCGGACCAGAGCAAGGGGTACCGGGAAATGCTGGGGCTGCTGGAAGACTGGCTGGCAGAGGTGACGGGTTTCGCGGGTGTGTCGCTGCAACCGAACGCGGGGTCGCAGGGTGAGTATGCGGGCCTGCTGGCGATCCGGCGCTATCACCTTTCGCGCGGGGACGCGCATCGCAACGTCTGCCTCATTCCCGTTTCCGCACACGGCACGAATCCGGCCTCCGCGGTGATGGTGGGGATGAAAGTCGTGGGCGTGAAATGCGATGAGGATGGCAACATCGACGTGGGCGACCTGGCGGCGCGGACGGAGGAGCATCGTGAGAATCTGGCGGCGCTGATGGTGACCTATCCGTCCACGCACGGCGTGTTCGAGGAAACGATCCGCGACATTTGCCGGATCATCCATGACGCGGGCGGACAAGTTTACATGGACGGCGCGAACATGAACGCGCAGGTGGGACTAACCTCGCCGGGACTCATCGGCGCGGACGTCTGTCACCTCAATCTCCACAAGACCTTCTGCATCCCGCACGGAGGTGGTGGCCCCGGCGTGGGACCGATCGGCGTGGCGAAGCAACTGCTGCCCTACCTGCCCGGCCACCGCGAGCTGGAGTCGAGGGAAGGCGCGGTTTGTTCGGCGCCTTGGGGCAGTGCCTCGATCAACACGATTTCCTGGATGTATGTGGCGATGATGGGTGGTGCCGGATTGAAGGAAGCGACCGAGGTGGCCATCCTCAACGCGAACTATGTGGCCAAGAAACTGGAGCCCTATTTCCCGATCCTCTACACGGGCAAGGAAGGCCGGGTGGCGCACGAGTGCATCATCGACGTGCGCCCGCTGACCGACCAGAGCGGCGTGACGGTGGA
>CAXTTX010000068.1:0-15335 GCA_964247045.1 uncultured Verrucomicrobiales bacterium
AGGACTGCCAGACGCACTTCGATATCGGCGTTTGCAGGTAGGTTTGTTAGGGCGACCAGGGTGTGCGTCCATACATCGTAGCGGTGAAAGCGATTCTGCGTGACGCCATGCATCACCGCCAGTTCGGGCGCGAACTGTACGAGAAGCCCCGTTTCACGCAGGAGTTCCAGACCCGCTGCCGCCCCGCTTGCCACTCCTCGCAAGCATCTGCGCGACCTGATTGTCTATGAGGTCATGATCGACGATTTCACCGACGAGTTCAGGGCGGACCGCGCCCCCCTCGATGCCGTCCGCGACAAGCTGGATCATATCCGGAACGATCTCGGGGCAAACGCCATCCTCTTCATGCCGTGGACAGCCTGGTGGGATGACCACTTCAACTGGGGATATGACCCCTATCAGTATTTTTCCGTGGAGTATCGTTACGCGAATACCCCCGGCAACCCCCAGGAGAAGATATCATGGCTCAAGCAACTCATAAGCGCCTGCCACGACCGCGGGATCCATGTGATCATGGACGGTGTCTTCAATCACGTGGGTTCGGTCCGTTCGGAAAAGGGCCGTGGTTTCCCCTATTTCTGGATGTATGAAAATACGGACGCCTGCCCCTACGTCGGAACTTTCGGCGGCGAGTTCGGCGGACTTTCCGACCTGGATTTCCACCATGGATGCACCCGGGAATTCATCCGCGACGTCTGCCTCTATTGGACCGACGGCTTCGCGCTCGACGGCATCCGCTTCGACAACACCACGAATTTCGTGGTCGAGGGTGACCGCCGCGGCCTGCCTTTGCTGTTGCAGGACATCAGGGATCACGTTGCCGCGAAGGGTGAGATCAACTTTTCCCTCACCCTGGAACATCTCGACATCAGCGCGGCTCGCGTGGTGGCCGAAACGGGGGCGACAAGCTACTGGAATGACGAACTGCATCAGCGATGCTTCGAAAACCTCTGGACCGGCGGGATCGACCCCCGGATTCTCATCGCCTTGAATTCCCACAACGGATTGCCGGAAGACCGGGTCGCCACGATCTATCTCGGAAACCACGATCATTCGCACGTCGCTTGGCGGGCGGGTGCCAGGGAATCCCAGGGAGCGTTGAAATGGTGGAGGACCCAGCCCTACGTGATCGCGCTGCTCACCGCCCCGGGCTGCGTCATGATCCAGAACGGGCAGGAATTCGCCGAGGATTACTGGGTGATGGATAATGACGACGGCAGCAACCGCAGGGTCAAGCCGCGGCCCATCCGCTGGGGCTTTGTCTCAGACAAAATTGGAAGGCAGCTGATGTGGGTCTATGCGAAGCTGATTCAAATCCGCAACACCCATCCGGGCCTCCGTTCGAATAATTTCTATCCGGTGTGGGAATCATGGCAGACCCGGTTCAATCCGGAGGGGTATGGTTTCGATCAGGAGCGGCGGCTGATGATCCTGCACCGCTGGGGATTTGCCGACAATCAACGGCTCGAACGCTTTGTCGTCGTCATCAATTTTTCCGAGGTGCCACAGCCCGTCGATATTCCTTTCCCGGAAAACGGCGGCTGGCGTGATCTCCTGAATGATCATGCCGTCAACGTGACGAATTATCGTCTTTCGGGACAAACCGTCGAAGCCAACTGGGGCATGGTCTATTTCCTCTGATCGGGAAGCGATGCTGCCGGGCCCATCGTGCTCTTTATCGGGCGGGTGGTGTCAATTCCACGCCCTCCAGCCACGTGCTCCAGCGCTTGTCGAAAACCGCGGCGGCCGGAATGGGCGCGCCATCATCCGCGTGCTCCTTCGGGTTGATTCCCATCCCGTTCGACCCGCCACCCGTCGCCTGCGTCGCCATGAGTCCGCCGCTGTCACCGCGGGTGATGCGGAAGGAAGTCTCGCGTGCCTCGCCCGAAAAGTAATATCGATTGAAATCCATGCTCCCGATGAGTGCCCCGGCGATATCTTCCGGCAGCGCGGCGCGGAGATCCTCCTGCAGTTGTCCTGCGATCCTTCGCGCCGGTTCCTCCATCCCGGAGAGATCCAGCGTGATCTTGGAGCCATCCGAGGACGCGACCTTCACGTGCGTCTTTTCCTCCGCCAGCAGGGCCGCCTGGTTCTTGTTGATCGCCGCCATCACGTCCTTCTTCTCCTGCTCGCTCGCCCCCAGCATGACCAGCGCCGGTTCCATCTTGCGCCCCAGCACGATGAAGTCCGAGTAGGACAGTTCATCCTTGAGCAGACCCGCGACGGTTTTCAGCGGAATGGAGACCCGTGGCTCGGAAGACTTGTTGCGCGCGACCTCGGCCGGCCGGTCACGCCGCGGACGAGAGGCACCGGGAGAATCCCGCTCACCCGGGTCCATGGCTGGACGGTCCAACGACGACGACCCGCCGGAGTCCGGAATTGATTTTGAAGCACCTCCCGCCTTCGTTCCCGAAGCCGGATCACGACCCACCCGGCCCAACGCGAACCCGGCCAAGAGTGCCACGACGATCAACACGATTTCCCGCGCTTTCATGAGGCGATGCGAAATGGGATCCCGGCTACAAAACCCGCTCCATCGTCAGGCCCTCAGTCTCCCTTCGGCGTCTCGACCTTCTCCTTCGCCTCCTCCGGCGTTTCGCTGGAGGGTCCGAGGTGGACCTCGATGCCATTCGCATCGTAGTTGTGAACGACCTGTTTGACGGCGTGATACTGGTGGTCGATGTTCACGACTTCGCCATTGCGCGGGATGCTGTTGACCAAAAGCGCCTCAGCCTCGCGCTGCTGGTGCGCGGGGTCCTTGTCTTCGTCGAAGCGCAGAAGAACCGTGCTGGCCAATTCTTCCGGTGAGGGAGTCGATTCCGAAGTCATTGGACCTGATTTTAGGCAGAAAAGCGGGTTTTGCAACGCGGATTTTGCGCCCCCGGAAAGCCCGGGGACAGGGAATCAATGCCTGAAATGGCGGTGGCCGGTGAAGATCATGGCCATGCCCGCGGCATCCGCGGCGGCGATGACCTCCTCGTCCCGGATCGAGCCGCCCGGCTGGATACAGGCGGTGGCACCGGCATCGATGGCGGATTGCAAGCCGTCGGCGAAGGGGAACATGGCATCGGAGGCGACGATGCTGCCCTTGAGATCGAGTCCGGCTTCCTTCGCCTTCCAGACGGCGATGCGGGAGGAATCCACCCGGCTCATCTGGCCGGCACCGATGCCGAGCGTGCGGTCGGCGCTGGAGTAGACGATGGCGTTGGATTTGACGTGCTTCACGATCCGCCAGCCGAAACGCATCGCGCGCATTTCCTGTTCGGTCGGCGGCCGCTTGGTCACCACCTTGGCTTCCAGGTTGTCGAGGCCCAGCGCGGTGTGGTCGCGGTCCATCACCATGATCCCACCGGGGCAGGAGCGGATGACGGCGGCTTTCTTCTCCGCGAGGTAGCCATCGTTCATCTTCATGAGACGCAGGTTCTTCTTCTTCTGAAGCAGCGCACGCGCATCGCTCTCGAACTCGGGGGCGATGATGACGTCGGTGAAAATCTCGGAAATTACCCGCGCCAGTTCCAGCGTCAGCGGGCGGTTGCAAACGATCACACCGCCGAAGGGTGCCTGGCGGTCGGTCTCAAACGCCTTTTGCCAAGCCACGCGCAGGTCCTCGTCGTCCTGGCCGACGCCGCAGGGATTGGTGTGCTTCAGGATCGCCACGGTGGGGCGGACGAAGTCCAGGATCAGATCGGCCGCGGCCTCGATGTCGAGCACGTTGGTGTAGCTGAGTTCCTTGCCCTGCACCTGGGTGAAAAATTGGCGGAAGTTCCCGTAGAGCGAGCACTTCTGGTGCGGGTTGTCGCCATACCGCAGCTCCTGGTCCAGCGGCAGGTTGAGGGTGAAATTGCAACCGGTGCCCGTGCGGCACTGGCCGAGGTAGTTGGTGATCGCCGTGTCGTATTGCGAGGTGCGGAGGAAAACCTTCACCGCGAGCTGTTCGCGATAGCCCTTGGTCGTGTTCCCGTTGTGCTCCTTCATCTCCTCGATCACCCGCGGGTAGTCCGCCGGATCGACAACAACAGTCACGCTCGCATGGTTCTTCGCCGCGCTGCGCAGCATGGACGGCCCGCCGATGTCGATCTTCTCAATCGCTTCCTCCAGCGTCACGTCCGGCTTGGCAACGGTTTCCTCAAACGGATAAAGGTTCACCACCACCAGGTCGATCGGCGGGATGTCGTTCGCCTTCGCCTGCGCGACGTGGTCCGCATCGTCCCGGCGATGCAGCAGCCCGCCGTGCACCTTCGGGTGGAGAGTCTTCAGCCGGCCGTCGAAAAGCTCCGGCGCGCCCGTGAATTCCGAAACGTCGATCACCGGCAGGCCCACGTCACGCAGCGCCGCCGAGGTGCCGCCCGTCGAGAGGAGTTCCACGCCCATGTCGTGGAGTTCCTTGGCGAAGGCGGCAAGGCCGGTCTTGTCTGAAACGGAAAGGAGCGCGCGGGTGATTGGCATGGGGTTGGGAACGTTCGCGGTTGAGAGAATCCTGATCCGGAGCAGTCGAGGTGCCCGGTGGCACGGCAGGCCGTAACCAACCCACCGCCAAGGGGCAAGCGGAATAGGAGCGGGCGAGGAGGGGCAGGGAAGGGGCTGCGGCCCCGTTCAGGGCGAGCCCGGGTCTAAAGTGCTGCAAAAGCTGCGAAAGGCTGCCGTTTCCTCGTCGCTGGCCACCCCGGCGACGATGTGACCCGCGAGACTGCGGACGATCTGGGCCTCCTCGGGCGGAAGGTCGAGACGCCGCAGCACGAGTGCGATAACCGAGCTGAACGTGTTGCCATTATAGAGGCAGAAAGGGGCCATACGGTGACACTGGCGGCATAGATCAACAGCTTCTCCCAAAGCCATCGGCTCCCGGTGCCGGTTTTCCCACAGGGCTTTCGTGAGGTCATACCCGTCGGAAGTCGGCTTATGCAGGGCATTTTTCGCCGCGCAGAGCACCGCATTTTGGGTGATCACGGCAGACCAAGTGAAAGGTTCCAGCCATGGGCGGACGGGCCCCATCGTTATTTCGTCCGGAATTTGTTTTCGGATTTGATGCGCTGGAGTTCCTCAACTCCTTCGCTTTTGAGGTAGCCTTTCCCCGTCTTTGCATAGACCGGTTCAGCCACGAAACGATGTTGAATGCGCAGTCCCTCGGCAACCAACTCTTTGAAGAGCGGGTCGTCGAGCAGCTTCGGATCCACGCCCGGGGGCAGGTTCTCGGGTTTCAGGAGCTTTTCGATGTCCTCCATAAGGGGAATGTAGCAGGTAGGCGACTTGCTCTCAACCGCATTCTTGACGGCTGACTCCCACTCCCGCGGAAGCCCCGGCAATTCCTGATCCACCGTCGCCGGGTCGTTTGGTGGCTCAACCTCGCATTCCCGGGAGCGCGGCGACCGCCGGAGCGGGGCCACTCCTGGCCCCGTCGGGGAAACGCCCGCCAACCGTGCTCACTCCCACTCCAGCACGATCAACGAAACCCCCTGCCGCGGCAGCTTGAAATCCACCGTCGCCGCATGATCGCTCACCGCCACCGTGGAGGCCGCACCCAACTGCGCAAGTTTCCCCGCCGCCTCCAGCTCCGCGTATTGCTCCGGAGTCGGCGTCTGCGGCTGCCCCTGCGCTTTCCATAGCGTGAAGGAATTCCCATGCGTCTCGTCCACCCGGTAGTGGGTCAGCTTCGCATTTCCCGATGCCAGCGGCAGGCCGGGAATCTTCAGCGCCACCGCCGCATCCGGGCCGGGCAGATCATCATCATGATAATGCCAAACCAGCGCGCAAAGTTTCTTCTCCGAAAGGCTCGCGAACGCGGAAACATCCGGAGCCTTGCGCACACCCCCGCGCAGCAGGTCCGGCAGCGAAACCGCCGCGTCGCTCGTCACTGGCAGGCGCTCGCCATCCATCTTCGAAAACATCCGGAAAACATTCATCACCGGCTTGTCCACGCCATTCGTCGCCAGCGAGCGGAACCCCGCGAAGTACGGCTGGTCCTCGAACTCAAACGCCCAGGTCAGCGCCCCTTCCAGATTCACCCCATGCTTCGCGGCCAGATCGAGCTTCCGCGGAAACGAGGCGGCGGTGTAGCTGGAATACATCGTCCCATTCCGATAGGCCAGGTTCGGCCCTTGGCAAGCGGCGCAACCCTCGGGATCCGACTCGCCGATGACGATCGGCGTATTGCCGAACTCCGGATACCGCGCGATGACGTTGAACGCCGCGTCGATGTCCCGCAGTTGGCTGGAAATCCCCATCTGCACCCGGCCGTTGATGTCCTTCGGCTGGCCCTTCGCATGGAAGGAAATGAAATCCGTCGGCGTGCCCGTGCCGCCGGTGGCCGAGTTCTTGCCCTTCGCGCAATGATCGAGGAAAGCCTTCAGGAAATCCCCACCCGCACCGCCTGCCAGATCCGGCCCGCCCACCTTCGCATCCGGGATCGCCCGTCGCACCGCCTTCACGGCGTGGTCATGCAGCTTGAAGAACTCCTCCCGCGTGCCATGCCAGTAGCCGATGTTCGGCTCGTTCCAGGTTTCCCAATACCAGTGGAGCACTTCCTCCTTGCCGTATTTTTCGACCGAGTGCTTCGCCCACTGATAGATGAGCTCTTCCCACTTCCCCCAATCCTTCGGCGGATAGGTCCAGCCGGTGTAGATGTCGTCATACTTCGCCGTGGGCGTCCAATGGTGCCGATACGGCTCCGGCTTCGTGGAAAGCGCCTGCGGCATGAAGCCGATCTGCACATACGGCCGCACCCCGCGCTGCAAGCCCGCGTCAAAGATGCGGTCCACGATCGTCCAATCGTACACCGGGTTGCCCTGCGCATCCTCCGTATAGGCATTCGTCGAGCCCCACTTCAGCGCCGGCGTGCCATCGCCCGTCACCAGCAGGCTGTGCGCTCGGAAAAACACTTCCTTCGGCTTCAGCTCGCCAAGCTCCCCCAGCAGCTTGGTGCCGTTCTTCATGTAGGTGTAGTTCGGCTCATCCGCCCCGAAGAACCGCCAGATCGGCTTCAGCGGACCCGTTGGCCGCGCCGCATCGATCTCGATGTGGACCGGAAAGGATTTCTCCTCCTCCCCCGAAGCGCCTTGGCAAAAAAGGGAAAAAGGCGAAAAAGGACCGGCCGAAAAGAGCAGGGCGGTGGCAAGCAGGGAGGGGCGGGAGAACGTTGGCATGGGTTGTTCAGATAGAAGCGTATTCGCGGCGGGTTTACCGCCGCTCGAAGTTTGCCAGGTTGCTAGTTTGCAGTGTGCAGTGTGCAGGGAAGAGAAAGAGAAACCACCAAAGGCACGAAGAGGCACGAAAGAGAGGGGAGAGTGAAGTCGGACTGAAGCGAATCGCGGAAGTAGGGGAGAGGACCATCAGCGGAGGGGCGGAAGGGGTCAAAAAGGGGAAATGCAACATTTGCCAACGTTTTGGAGAAAAATTCGGGAGTTCATTTTATGTGGGGATTGAGGATGAGTGGGATAGGAAAATTGGGGTGCGGGTTTGGGCCAAAATGGAGGTGTTTTGCGGCATTTTGCCGACAAATTGAGGGGGATTTTTGTCGATTTTTGTCGTTTGCCGCATTTTGCAGCAGTGAATTTGCATTTGAGGGCGTGGGTGAGGGGGCGGAGGTGATGGACGGGATCGGCGGGGCGAGGGTGAAAATGTCCATGAATGTCCACTGTTTTTGAAAAGGTTTTCCGGTTTGGGATGAGGTGGCCGGTGAGAAGATGGTGGAGGTTTGGTTGATGGACAAGTGGTTGTGCATTTGGAGGGGAGTGGAAACAGGCCGCTTTGGAGGCCAACGGTTGTTGGAGGGGCTGTACTTTTGGAAAATGGGAAAGAGGATGCAGGAATTCGCGCGGAGGCCCAGCGGCGTGGAGGAAGAATGGGATGGAATCACGAGCCTGCTCGGCCCGCCGCGGCGGAGGGCAACTACTTTGTCTTGAGGTGAGAAAGGGCCAAGTGAGAGAGGGGAGGAAGGTGTCGGGGAATATTAGCAGAAATCCGGGGTGCTCTCAATATAGGCAGAGAGAAAATTTTCGGGAAAAGGTAACACCTTTTTGGAGCCTATTTTTGGGGCAAAAACCGCGAAAGTGCTCGGCGAGGAACACCGCTGCAAATACAACCACCAGCGACCGCATTCCTCTTGAGGCTACCTGGCTCCCGCCGAGTTTGCATTCCGTCATCTTCGTTGCGGCCACGGCTTACAACAAAGGACCGGTGACTTTTACGAGGCCCTCTCGAGGGTCGAGGAAACTTTTAGGTGGGCTCAGCTAACCCAAGAAAGTCTCCCGGACTGATCGGTTTCTGTCCTGTTTCGGACGAAACCTTTCTGATCCCGTGTCCATTCAGGCCTGTTTGTCGGTGTCTTAACCCTTGTGCATGCAGTACATCCACCGTAAAAAGGCGTCGGCTCTCGATATAATGGGAAAGCAGCGAAAATTACCCAGCGACAAGGAACTCATAAACAGGGTGTGGAAATCGCCGAAGGATGCAGCTTACGCGATTAATTGGGCAAAGCATAATTCTCATCCCGCTCAAATAAATGAGGTTTTCAATTCAATCGGTAATTCGCCCTTATCTAAGATTGTTCTCGGTCAAAATCCCTACCCGAAGGAGTATGGCGAAATCCACTCGCTGCCATTTCGGCTTCAATGCTCCGTAAACTGGAAGAAGGAGCTCCAATGGTCCTTACTAATCCTTCTCCGTTATGCGACCTCACCAATCGCTCAGTCTCGCTCCGAGCAGCGTTCGGAAGAGAATTTATGCTCGGGGATTATAAGGCGGCAGAACGGACCCTTGAGGTTGTCGAGACCACTATCTCGAAGTCCCTGTGGAGCTTAGATAAGCGCTTCTTGCTGGCACAATACAAATCCGGATTTTTTGAAAACAAAAAGCTACTAGGAGAGCTTCATTGCCAATCGAGAAACGACTACATCAATATCCTATCGCTATTGTTTAGCCTACGGGTTGAGGCCACGATCGATGCACCCTCATACTGGCATCTCATTGACAATAAGATCGCAGAAATTGATAAAAATTATGATAGTACTGCGGCCTATTTCCGTTCTCTGCTTAATTTCCCATGTCCATTCCAGCAGAACCATGCCAGTTTTATCCTATTTAAGGATGAGGGGGCTTCAATGGTCGACCGATTCAACGGAATTGGGAGGTTTTTACGCTCATACATTGCGGCCGGAAACGACACAGGCGAATTAAACGAATTTGCACCAAGGATAGCTAAGTTGGCTCAGGTAACCTCTGATCCTACACTCCTCACTGTGAGCAGACTGCTGTCGCAGAAAATTCAGGGCATTTCTGAGCCATCGGAGTATGGCGATTTCTTAAATGGTCTTGATTGTTATACGGCTGGAGACTATGCGTCAGCAGTTGCTGCCTTTTCTGCGTTTCTTCCAAAGTATCCTACATGGTTCGCCGTATACTACCTTCTTGCAAAATGTTGTGTCCATACCAACCAAGCTCCCAGCATAGCTGCAGACAGTAGCTCTGTGGCATCCAAAATTCTTTGGAGAATGACGGACCTATTTTCCGGTAAGGGAGATCCGGACGAACACTTGATCTCGCTGCTCAAAATTGCTACGGATCTGGGCGAAAACAATCTGGGCTTCGGTCTCTCAAACTTCGTGTTCAAATTGATCGGCGGATGGCATTCGGGAGCAAACGACATTGAAGTCCAGCTTTCGAGCAAATTTCCCGATCCATGGACCGAATCGGTCGGTGAAAATTCCGAATACCGCCTCGCCTCCCTCGCAGAGCGCTTCCCCGAGAGTAACACAATTCAGTTTTTGCAGGCGAAGGTTAGAAAGTGCCTTGTCTCAACCGGGGGGGGATCAAGGTTAGTCCAACCAGACTCAAATTCTATCAAGCAATTGAAAAGTGTGCTGGTAATCAGAAGATCGAAGGTATTGCTGATCTTGAAGATGTCTACAGATATATTGGCACGAATCATCCGGACGATTTTGGATCTGCTATCCAATGCACTCATTCATTGTTTTACGCCTATATTTCCAACCTAGACTATCAGAAAGCATGTGAGCTTGCGGTGGAATCCCATATTCGCGCCCCAATCCTTGCTGGTGCTCTAAACATGAATGAGCTATTGGAGTTAGTTGCGTCCAATCCTCTTCCTGCGCGGAGCGGAAGCATATTCATTTCTTTAATAACGTATTTGGCTCGGAGCACCGAATTCAAAATATACAAAGCTGTTGATAGATTGTTGGCATCGCATAGTTGCAAAAAAATATCTGATATCCTACTTATCTCTGATAAGTTTGAGGAGAAGTCATTTGGCCTGCTGATTGGGGATGTGATTACAGAAGACGTGATATCACTTGCATGGAGATATGCTGAAAATTTTGATGATGTGGAAACACAGCGGGTCGAGCTATGCGCCTATCTTGTCGGCACCGGTCATCCAAACGCCTCTAGATATGGAGAAGAAGCGAAAAGTATTACTAAACGTAGGGAAATTAGGCGTGCACTAAAGCATGTTAGTGATAATAAGATAAAAATAGATCTTCCTCGAATTAAAAGGGAGTTCACGGACACCATGGCGGGCGTCTTCGAGCGTTGAAGAGAATATATGCGCGTGCGGGATCTCGGTTCACTCGTCCAGATCAACGAAAAAGATCTGTTACGTTCTGCGGATCTTGATGAAAAAGATGATCAGGTGACGGTATTGGAGGCCCGAGGTCTTTCTGACGAGGCTGAGCAACTTTTTGTATCTCTGATAACGCGGGCATACAGTCTATATCTATGGGAAACTGACTTCAGTGTTAATTTTCTATTGAGTGCTGATGTAAGGCACGGTTTCTTAAAAAATCACCTTAGGAGGTCGCTGCAAGCTTCGAGTGTGATCTGCAGTAAAAGTGCGCCGGGCGGAGAATACAGGGACAATGATGACTGGATGGGTAAACTTGGAAGCAGTCTTCCTGCGGAGGTTCTGGATACCTTAAACAAGGCATCGAAAAAGTTTTCTGGAATAATTGATGATCTCATCGCGGAACTCATTACTAGAATCGTCCAAATAAAGATCAGCGCTAGCGAGCGAGCTAGAATGGAGGAAATGGGAATCGGAGAAAGGTTGAAGGGTAGTGATAACGGGCACTTCGACTACGAAAGTTACTTCCAATTGGTAAGGAGTAACAAGGAGGAACTCGACACGGTCGATGATATCGAATCTTTTTCGGATTTCTGTTTCAGTGTTCTTCAAGATCTAACATCGGAGAGCCTTGTGAAGATGAAAGGGCATTTTGAGTCGGAGATCGTCCAGATTGTAAATGATGCATGCGACGAGCTTTCCGAAACCATCAGGACCTCTGTTGAAAATCCTCGCCTTAAAAGCGATTTGCTTGTGAGTATTTAGGAAGCCAAGGAGGGTGTAGACCGAGACTTGTTTGAGATCGCTGGTTGGTTTTCAGCCATCGATGAGAGTGATCCTGGCGACACAAATCTTGGTGAGATCATCGATATCGTTTTCACATTGTTGAAAACCTGCCACCCGAAATTGCTTGGGGAGTACCGCTTGGAAACAGACCTGCAACTGTCAGCGGTGAAGATCGAGGGGCGTTTCTTCTCTGCGATCTTCGACGTGCTCTATATTCTGATACAGAATATAGCAGAGCATTGTGAATTGAGCGCCGAAGAGAGCGAATGCTTAATTAGTTTTCGGTCCCAAGAAGGATCCAATCAGCTTAGAATATCAAATAGAGTGCGCGACCTTGAAAATATTGATCGGCAGGTCGTGTACGCGAATAGCTTGATTCATGAGAGCCGAACAGGCGGCGAAGGGGAAGGTAGAAGCGGCCTACGCAAGGTGAATAGAATTCTATCAAAATCAATGGGGGCGGAGGCCTGCATTTCGGACATATCGAGACAAGGAGATTCTTTTTCAATACAAATAGCTTTCCCCGTCAAAGGGCATCAAATATGAATATCCTGATTGTGGAGGACGACCGATCGAAGGCTAAAGACCTCAAGTCGGCTATTGAGCAGGTTTCAGACGTAGGCAGCATCTGGATTGCATCGTCTTATTCCAGCGGTATGCGTGAGCTGGTTTCCAAGGAAATCCATATTTTGATACTAGACATGACGATTCCCATGTTCGATCAGGATGATCTTGGTGGTGAGGGGAGGAAGATTCAATTTGGTGGAGAATTAATTCTCCAAGAAATGAATGACGAGAACCTTCCGCAAAAAGTCATCGTCGTTTCGCAATACGATTATTTCGCGAACTATACGGGCGAGGTGAATCTTATTGAACTTGGAAAGCGGCTCAAAAGCAATTTTGGAGAAAGGGTGGTAGACACCATCCTTTACGATAGCTCCGAGTTCATAGAAGGAGAAGAATCGGGATGGAGGAAACAGCTTAGAAATGCGATTACTTATGCAAAGCCAGCAGCTCGTAAAGATTCTGATTGTTGATGATTCCCAAGAAAAAATCGACGGTGTTAAGGATGTCTGGAAGTCGTGCGAGGGGGCAGCCTGGTCGCAAGTCGAGTCGTGCGGCTCTATAGCCGCAGGCGCATCGCTACTTAAAAAGAACATATACGATCTTCTCATTCTCGACCTGAACATTCCACGACGGGATCGTGGAACTCCGGATGTCAATGAGTCGAAACGCTTCCTTGAGGACGTACATGAAGATGGTGGCTTTCTTTCTCCGAGGGATGTCATAATTTTGACTGCATACGAAGACCTGCGAGAATCGCAGAAGGAGTTTTACGAATCGAAGGGTTGGACGGTCCTCCTGTATGGTGGCGACATCACAAGCTGGCGGGAGATTCTGGCCAGCAAGCTTTCGTATTTGAAGAAGTGCGCGGAAGAAGCTCTCGGCTACGGTGCTAATGAGTATCGTTATGATTATTGTGTAATCGCGGCGTTAAAGAGTCCCGAGTTGGATGCCTTCTTGAGATGTGACTACGGCTGGAAGAAGGCCGAGGTGCTAGATTCTACGGAATTTAGGATTGGCGAGGTAGCCACGAAACATGGAAGCCGTTCCATTGTCTGCGCGAGCGGTTTTCGCATGGGTATGGTGCACGCTGGCCTGTTAACATTCAAGGCGTGGCACCATTTTAGGCCTCGCTGTATAATCATGATTGGTATCGCTGCTGGCGTAAAAGGTGCATGTAATCTAGGAGATGTGTTAATTGCGGAGGAAACTTGGGACTATAACGCTGGTAAAGTTGGCCTTGATGATTCCGGCAGCAGCACTTTCCTCCCCGACCCGCGGCACGTAAATGCTAGTCATTCCATGGTCGAGTCCCTTTGGTCGTTCGGTCAAGAAGCAACCGTTGTCCGGGGTATCGAGGATGCTTGGCAGGGGCTTCCCCCCGAAACGCGGTTGGCGGTTAAACGCGGACCCGTTGCGTCGGGATCTGCGGTTGTAGCTGATCCAAGCGTCGTGAAAGGCATCATCGATGGCAACAGGAAACTCTTGGGCTTGGAGATGGAAAGCTACGGCTTCTACGCTGCGTGCGAGTATCTCCCTAGGCCTAGGCCAAAGTACATTTGCATAAAGTCCGTTTGCGACTTTGCGGATGAGAAGAAGGGAGATGCATACCAGCCATACGCAGCATATACTAGTGCAGCATTTGCGTCTTTTGCGATAGAGGCGGGGATAATAGAGGGATGTTAAATGGACTGAACGGGAGGACGGTTGCCTTGGCCTGATTTCAATTGAAAAGTACCTATCAGTGATGGTCTTTGCGGGTTGTGAGGGTCTTCCTCAAGTATGCTCCCGGCCTATAGCGAACTGATCTAGGGATTTGTAACTCTTTAGTCGGTAGCGCCTACGTCGTTTGCGTTCGTGCCAGAATGATCAGCAAGTTTAACGCCATTAAACTGTTCAACCTTGTCCTAGGACTGGAACATCTTCGACAATGCCGGAGAAATTGTGAAATTCGAAGCACTTTTCCAAAGTGCGCCAAGATGCCTCGCGGACGCCCCGCTTTTGAAGAGCATCAGTTAGACTTTTTCCGCAGCCTTCGCGATCTGCAGCAGCTTCGCCTCGCCGAGGTGGGGGGCGAGGATCTGGAGGCCGACGGGGAGATTGGTGCCGCCGTCGTAATCGACGGTGCCGCAGGGGATGGAGATGCCGGGGATGCCGGCGAGGTTGGCGGAGATGGTGAAGATGTCGGAAAGGTATTCCTGGAGAGGATTTCCAGCGGCGGCACCGATCTTGCGCGCGGGGGTGGGGACGACGGGGGAGAGGATGGCATCGACCTGTTGGAAGGCGTTCTCGAAGTCGCGGCGGATCAGCGTGCGGACTTTCTGGGCGTGGCCGTAGTAGGCGTCGTAGTAGCCGGAGGAGAGGACGTAGGTGCCGAGGATGATGCGGCGCTTCACCTCGGGGCCGAAGCCTTGCTCGCGCGATTTCCGATAGAGGTCGAGGATGTCGGCGGGGTTTTCCGCGCGGTGGCCGTAGCGGATGCCATCGAAGCGGGAAAGATTGGAGGAGGCCTCGGCGGGGGCGATGACGTAGTAGGTGGCGACTGCGTGCTCGGTATGGGGCAGGGAGATCTCGACGATCTCGGCGCCCTGGGCGGCGAGGTGCTGGATAGCGGACTCGACGTTCTTTCTAACACCGGGGTCGATGCCATCGCCGAAGTATTCCTTCGGGATGCCGAGCTTGAGGCCTTTGACGCCGTCGTTGAGGGTGGCGAGGTAGTCGGGGACGGGGAGGTCGAGGCTGGTGGAGTCGGCGGGATCGAAGCCGGCGATGGCCTGGAGGATGAGGGCGGCGTCCTCGACGGTGCGGGTGAGGGGGCCGATCTGGTCGAGGGAGGAGGCGAAGGCGACGAGTCCGTAGCGGGAGACGCGGCCGTAGGAGGGCTTGAGGCCGACGACGCCACAGTGGGAGGCGGGCTGGCGGATGGAGCCACCGGTGTCGGAGCCGAGGGTGGCAATGGCGGTGAGGTCGGCAACGGCGGCGGCGGAGCCACCGGAGGAACCGCCCGGGATGCGGGAGGGGTCGTGGGGATTGCGGGTGACGCCGAGGGCGGAGTTTTCGGTGGAGGAGCCCATGGCGAACTCGTCCTGGTTCATGCGGCCGAAGGGAATGGCCCCGGCGGCGCGGAGTTTTTTGACGACGGTGGAATCGTAGGGGGAGATGAAATTCTCCAGGAACTTCGAGCCGCAGGTGCAGGGCTGGCCGAGGACGTTCATGTTGTCCTTGAGGCCAATGGGGATGCCGCCGAGAGGGAGGGTGAGGTCGGCGTTGGCGGCTTCGGCGAGGGCGGCTTCGAGGTTGTGGGAGAGGTAGGCGCCGGTCTTGCCTTTATCGCGGGCGGCGATTTCGCCGGCGAGTTTTTCGAGGATGGCGGCGGGGGTGGTTTCACCGGCCTGGAGCTGCTGGCGCAATT
>CAXTTX010000068.1:15345-16115 GCA_964247045.1 uncultured Verrucomicrobiales bacterium
CAATTGGGAAATCGTCATGGGAAAGAGAAAGAGAGACCAGAATCAAGAAACCAGATGAAGGAAGAAAGGGAGGTTCAGGCGTCGGTGACGACCTTGGGGACGCGGATCTGGTTCTGGGCCTGGTCGGGGGCGTTGAGGAGGGCGGCGGCCTGGGTGAGGCTGGCGTGGGGTTCGTCGTCACGCATGCGGCCGAAGATGGTATTGGCGTGGGCGGTGGGGTCGATGCCGGAGACGTCGAGCTTCGACAGGGCCTCGACGTGGCCGAGGATGGCCTCGAGCTGGGGTTGGAAGGTGGCGACCTCGGCATCGGACAACTCGAGACGGGCGAGATTGGCGACGTAGCGGACATCGATGTGGCTTTTCGACATGGCGGGAGGGTCTTGAAACGGCGGGATTTTCCAAGAGCGAAGTGGGGGAATTGCAGGGAGGAGGGAAAATTTTAAAATTCTTTGAACGTTTGGATTTCCTGAAGGTCTATTTCCTGTGAAAGCAACGATTCATCGAGCTTTCATGTAAGGGTGTAACAGCACAGTTGTAAGCCAATCCATGGGTGTGGTGAGGCGCAACGATTTGGCCGCCGGGGAAGGGACTCCCCGGCGGCTTTTTTTTGCCCGGGAGGAGCCTTGGGAAAGGGGAAGGCTGTGTGGGGCGGACTGAAGTTTGATCTCCTTGGAAGACGAGGACGGTGGGGCGGAATGAATTTTGATGGCTTGTTGGAAATTGAAGTGGCCGTCCATGTCCGCTTCGCTCCCATTGCGCTCCGTGGAAGA
>CAXTTX010000069.1:0-15869 GCA_964247045.1 uncultured Verrucomicrobiales bacterium
TGGCCTCATCCGGGTCCAAGGTCATGCAGTCCCGCTCCGTCGAGTTCGCCAAGAAATTCGGCGTCATTTTTGAAGTCCGCTCCTCGCTCAACGACAACCCAGGAACCCTCGTGTTAGAAGAACATCCCAACATGGAAAACGTCGTCATACGCGGCGTTTCGATTGAGCGCTCGCAGGCTCGCGTCACCATCACCGGCATTCCGGACGAACCGGGCATGTCCGGCCTCATCCTCGGCGCCCTCGGTGATGCGGAAATCAACCTCGACATGATCGTCTCCAACATCGCGCACGATGGCCAGGCCCGGCATTCGTTCACGATGCACTCGAGCGACCTCGGCAAGGCGCAGGCCGCCCTGAAGCCGGTCCTCGCCGATCTTGCACCGAATTCCAAGATCGAAACGGAAGCGGGCATCGCGAAGCTTTCCGCCGTGGGCATTGGCATGCGCTCCCACTCGGGGGTTGCCGCCACCATGTTCAAGGCGCTCGGTGACGCTGGCATCAACATCGGCATGATCTCCACCTCGGAAATCAAGATCGCCGTGACCGTGGACGAACCCCGCATCGAGGACGCCGCCCGCGCCGTACACGACGCCTTCGGCTTGGACAAGGTGCCTTCCTGATCATTTCGATAGGATGGAATCGGTGGCATCTTGAATCGCCTGTTCTCCGGCCCCTGGCCGCTCGCGGTCTTTTTCCGCCTCCTCGATCACTTCCGGAACCGCGACTTCAGGGATAAGTCCCATTCGCCCCGCGTGCACCGCCATGGCCGTGCTGTCCGCGGCGAGAATCATGGGAATGCCTTGGGCTTCCACCCGTGCCGCGGCGTGCAGCACCGTCGAATCGCGCGCCGACTCCAGTTCCGGATCCACGTCACGGATGTAAACCGCGCGGATCCGCTCGGGGTGCTGCTCGCAAAGCCGCGCGTAGATTTCCGGGTCCTCTTGACCTGAGTCGCCCACAAGGACGAAGGGCAGGTGCGGGTAACCGTCCAGAACCCGCAGGGCTTTTTCCAGCTTGTGGCCGTGGCCCTTCTCCTTGATGAACTTGGCGCGATCCAAACCGAGGTCGCGGAGAAGAATCGGTCCTTTCGGGATGTTGTTGAGTCGCAGGAAATCCGCCAGCAGATCGTACAGGTTCCAAGGTGAGCTGGAAATGTAGAAGATCGGGTTCACGGGTTTGCCAGCCGTTCCGTTCTGGAGCGCGGCATACAATTCCGCCACCCCTTCCAAGGGCTTCCGCGTTTTCGCATTCTCGAGGAACGTCAGCTTAGCCGCCAGCAGGACGCTGGTGATGCCCGTATGGATGACGGTGTCGTCCAGATCGCTGATCACGCCGAACGCGGCGGAAGACGGCACCGTGAGGATGTCGTGGACCGCGTGGATTTCACCGTCCGCGAGGTTCACCCGCACCTCAGCCGTGGCCCACAAGCCCTCGGCAGGGGATGCCCTTGGCAAAATGATCTGATAGTATCCTTCCTCGTCGCTCGTGACGGTGGCCTCGTGGTTTCCGAAGCTTGCGTGCACTTCCACTCCCGGAACCTCGTCGCTCTCCCAACGGCGGAGCGTGTTCGCCAGGTTTTGCCAGACGGTATCGTGGTCCGCCGGACCACCGCCGGGGCCCTTCTCAAGAATGCGTCCGGAAATGTGTGTCCCGTGCCGATCCGAGTAACCGCCGTAGCTCGCGATGTGACCCGGCCGGTTGCTTCCCAGCCGCTTTGAAACCGCCCGGCGGCCTTCGTCGATCAGTTCCTCACCCACCGATAGTAATTGGTGGAGCGCTTTCCCGATCTCTTCGTTCAAGTTTGCCACGGACGACTATTCTTCAGGAACCCCGCATCTGCAACCGGCGGGAAATAAAAATGCCCCGGCCGGTCAGGCGCGGGGCATTTCAAAAACGTTGGCGTATCTATCAGGTGAATCTCAATATTTCACGCCGCATCCGTAAGGAGCATTCTTCGCGTTGGTGACTTCCTTGCCGGCGATGACGGCGTCCAGCGCGTTGGCAAAGAGCTTGTCGGCGGTGTCCACATCGGCGGCTTCGGTGGTTGCCTTGGAGTCGATCGCGCCGTTGTAGGCGAGTTTGCCATCCTTGCCGATGATGAACATGTGCGGCGTGGTCTTAGCATCGTAGGCCTTGCCGATCGTGCCATCGCTATCGAGGATGTAGTGGGCCGCCTTGCTGCCCTTTTCACTCGCGGCTTCCGCCATCTTGGAGGGTTCCAGATAGCCCTCCTTGTCCTTGGCGGAGGAATTGATGGTCAGCCAGACGACGTCTTTCTTCGCGTAGTCTGCCTGGAGCTTCTGCATGTTGCCGCTGGAATAGTGCTTCTTCACGAAGGGGCAGCCGAAGTTGTTCCATTCGAGGACGACGACCTTGCCCTTCAGTTCGGCAAGGGACACGGCCTTGCCTTGGACGTCCTTGGCGGTGAAGTCAGGAGCGGCCTTGCCGACTTCCTTGGCGGTGGCGGTCACGAGCGCGAACGCTCCGGCGAGTGTGGCGAATAGGATCGATTTCATGTTGGTTGGTTGAGGGTTGGATTCGGGAATACGGAAAGATAAACGTTGGCTGCCCGTCCGATTTGTCCAGAGACTTTTTCCAGTCGGCGGATCACTCCGCTTTCCAAGTCACGAGAACGCCCGTCGCCCCGCCCTTCGGCGCCAGCACGAGAGACAATTCCTTCACGGGCTTGGAGATATATTCGCTGGGCGGGACCTCGGCGCTCCAGATGCCGCCGCCGTCGCTGCCGAATCGCACTTTGGCTTTCGGATCAATGATTTGCCCGGTGACAGGATAAATCTCGCAGTCCCCGGGAACCGGGACCGAGCCGGGCGCGGACCGGAGGGTGATCAGCAATTTATCCGGCCCTTCCTTCACGGTCATGGACATCCCATCTGCCGGGCGGGGAACTTTCACCTGCCATTCCTCGATAAACGCGGCTTCCGGGGTTGCGGCGGCCTCGCCCGTCTGAAGCGAAAGTTCCAGTTCCGCATTGCCGGGGATGCAACTGGCGTCATTGCAGGTCAGCCAGGAGATCTTTACCTTGGGTTTCGCCTCGCCGGTGAAGTTGGCAGGCGGCACCAGCGTGATTGGAAAAACGACGGTGCCCTCATAGCCGAAGCCCGCGAGTTCTCCGGTCATGAAACGTTTCGGCACCGGATACTGCATTTCTCCGGCGGTCCATCCCTCCGGCAAATCCCACTTCAGGGAAATCTTCATGCCCGCCTCGCCGGGGTTCGTCCAATAGGTATGCCAGTCTTTATCTACCACCAGACGGATGCCGGTATGGACCGGTTGCCCGGCGGTGTAAGTCTTCGAGGTGGCCAGCCAATCCGCTTCCGCCTGTCCGGAGCGGACGCCGGCGGAAGCAATGGCACAGGCGGAGGCGAAAATCAGGGTCGTTCGCGTGAGCATGGCTCCCGCAACTTAGCGGGCGTTTCCTCCGGATCAAGACGGCACTGAGCCCGATTGCTGGACAAACGATCGTTTTGGTGTCCATTCTGTCACGATGATTGTCCGCCTTTCCGGGCCTTTGCTTGCCACGGCCACCCTTGCCACCGCTGAAACCGCTCCTCCGCCTCCCGTGAAGATGGAGGACCTGCGCGCTTTGCTTAACGATCCGAATGGCGATCTTTACCGTGCCGCACAGCAGGTCGTCGGCAAAAACGGCGGCAACCAGCTTTTCTATTTCCCGACCCGCGATGAACCCAGCACCCCGGCGACCTGGGGCCTGAAATACGAGGCGGTCGATTTTAAATCCGCTGACGGCACTTCCCTTCACGGCTGGTTCATGCCCGCCAAGGACAAGACGGCGAAGACGGCCAAGGGAACCATCGTTTTTTCCCACGGCAACGCGGGGTCCATCAGCTATCACCTCGGCTTCTGCGCATGGCTGGTGGAGGCGAGCTACAACGTGCTGATCTATGACTACCGCGGCTTCGGGAAATCCGGGGGCTCGGTCGACCGCCGTGGCATGGTCGATGATGTGAAGGCCGCTTTCGCCTATGCCCGCAAGCGTTCCGACATCGACTCCACGAAGCTTGTTTCCTATGGCCACAGCCTCGGTGGCGCGCAATCTGTCACCGCGCTCGGCGAAAGCCCGGTCAAAGGTCTGAAGGCAGTCGTCATTGATGGCGCGTTTGCTTCCTACCAGGCCATGGCGAATGTCTTCGGCGGCCAGCTCGGGGCCAGCCTGGTTTCGGATGAACTCGCCCCGAAGGACTACGTGAAAAAGCTCGCGCCGATCCCGTTGCTGGTCGTGCATGGTTCGCAGGATGAGGTGGTGCCCGTTTCCCAAGGACTCCAGCTCTTCAAGGCCGCCGCCGAACCGAAGACCTTGTTCGAAGTGAAATCCGGCAAGCACGGCACCGCCCTCTCCGGCAATAACGGCGCCTACCGCAAGAAGATGCTGGCCTGGCTGGAAGGCGTCCTGAATAGTTAGATTTTCTGAAAACGGTAGGGCGGACCGGCTCGGTCCGCCGTTGGTGTTTGCTTGGTTTATCTATTTTTTACCATTGATCGTCTGCCATGACGACCCTCCGCACCTCAAACCGCCAATCCCAAATCCCTCACAAAATTCGCGTATTCCTCCTCCTTCTTCGCCGGATCCGGAATCCTCAGCAGATAGGACGGATGAACCGTTAGAATCACCCTCGCCGCGAGTTCCGGCGCTTCAATGACTCCCCGGTTCTTGGTCACCGCCACCGGCTTCCCAAAAAGCGAACGCGCCGCCGTCGCTCCCAACAAGATCAACACATCCGGTCTGATCTTGTTCAACTCCGCCAGCACCCACGGCCGGCAGGCGTCGATTTCCGCCCCGTCCGGCTTCTGATGCAGGCGATGCTTCCCTTGCGGGGTCCATTTGAAATGCTTCACCGCGTTGGTGACATACACGGTCGACCGGTCGATGCCAGCCTCCGCCAGCGCCTCATCGAATTTCTTGCCCGCCGGCCCGACAAAGGGCTTGCCTGCGATGTCCTCGCGGTCACCCGGTTGCTCGCCCACGACCATGATGCGCGCGTTCTTCGGGCCTTCACCAAAGACCGTGCCTGTTGCGTTTTTCCAAAGCGGGCAGGCTTGGCAACTCGCGGCCATTTTCTCCAGTTCCCCCAGCGCCAGCCCCGGATCCGGAGGATACTGGCATGGCTTTGTGGCGGAAATTTCCTTCAGCTCGCTGAGGTAGGCATTCTTCGGCACCGGCTTTTCAGGCCGGGGTGCCTCTTCATACATTGAGGCAACACGGCGCTGGCTGTTATCAATGAGCTCTTCGATGAGGTCCGCCTCGGGCAGGTTCTTCCAATACCGTCGTGGCATCTCCTGCGTCATCATCTTTACCTTGAGTCGCGCGGGGTTGAAAATACTGCGGTAATAGGTCCGCCACACGTTCTCCAGTTGATCCGTATTTTCCACCGGATTTCGCGAGACGCCCGGCGTGAAAGCCAGCTCTTCCCCGTTCCAATGCGCGCAGCCCCTCGGCGTGAAGATGCTCCAGTCCATATTGGAAAAACGCTTCCGGAAAAACGGTGCCGCGGGCTCCAGGGTGAAATGCTCCGGCTCGAACCACGCCGCGTAATGTTCCCGTCCGGTCTCTCCATCCGTGGCAATCAAACGGAAACGCACGAAGGCATGCATCTTGTGGATTTCCTTCCGAACGGCCTTCTCCAGCAGCCTCGCCTTCGCCATGTCCGGGTCGCTGGCGATCTCTAGCAGATGCCGCTCCCCGCCGCGGGTGAGCCGCCACAGGATTTGATAGAGCAACGCCCACTTCACGGGATCCGCATGGCAGGCCACGGAACGGGCGAAGTCCATGAACGCCGCCGGCACCTTGATGGAACCATCCTTCGGTTCCTCGCGTAGCACCGCCTCGGCGAACAGGCTCTCCTCTGCTTCCCAGAGCACCTGCCCCGGTGGGACATTTTCCGCGAGCAATGAGCGTGCCGCGTCCCGCCATTCCGCGAAACTCTCACCCGGATCAACCCGCCTCATCGTTGCCGAAAAGTTCCAGTTGCCGTGGCTTGGGCACGAAACGTGCCCGCAGCGAATCCGAGTCCAGCAGGTAGCTCGCCGGGTTGTGGTCCGCCGTCATTAGAAAGGGCATCACCTTTTCCAGTGAAACTCGCAGTCGCGCCAGATCGACTTGGCGGATGCGCGTGAAGCGCCGGATCGAGAGGATGCGGTCCACGTTCTTCACGCCCAGTCCGGGCACGCGCAACAAGGTTTCGCGGCCGGCGGTCTGCACGTTCACCGGGAAATCCTGCCGGTTCCGCAAAGCCCACGCCAGTTTCGGATCCAGTTCCAGATCAAGGTTCGGTGCTTCCGGCGTGACGATCTCCGTGGTGCGGAATCCATAAAAACGCATGAGCCAGTCCGCCTGATAGAGCCGGTGCTCGCGGACCAGGGGAGGGGACTTCAGCGGCAAAATCTTTGAAGGCTCCGGGATCGGGCTGAAAGCCGAGTAATAAACCCGCTTCATCTTATAGGCGGTGTAAAGCTCGTCGGAACGCGTGAGGAATTCCGAGTCCGTGGAAGCGTCGGCTCCCACGATCACCTGCGTGCTCTGCCCGGTGGCGTGCCGCACCTTTTTGTCCCCTTCGCGCCGCCGCTCTCCCGCTTCCTCCAGCTTGTGGCGAATGCGCCCCATCGCCTGTTTCGTCCGCGCCATGTTCTTCTCGGGTGCGAGCAGGTCCAGACTCTGCTGGGTCGGCAGTTCCAGGTTGATGCTGATGCGGTCGGCGTAGCGCGCCGCCGTCTCAATCAATTCCGGCGAGGCCTCGGGAATCGTCTTCAGGTGGATATAGCCCCGGAAGTCATGCACCTCGCGCAACGTCCGCGCCACGGCGATGACCTGCTCCATGGTGTGGTCCGCGTTGCGGATGATGCCGGAGCTCAGGAACAAGCCCTCGATGTAATTTCGCTTGTAGAAATTCAGCGTCAGCTTCACCACCTCTTCCGGGGTGAAAGCCGCCCGTCGAACGTTGCTCGACCGGCGGTTGATGCAGTAGTGGCAATCGTAGATGCAAAGGTTTGTCAGCAGCACCTTCAGCAACGAGATGCATCGGCCATCAGGAGCGTAACTGTGACAAATCCCATTGCCGGTGGATCCCACGCCTTTTCCATCCACGGAGTTTTGTTTCATCCCGCCCGAGCTGGCGCAGGAGGCGTCATATTTTGCCGCGTCCGCTAGAATCGCCAATTTGGATTGAAGGTCCATGGGTTCAGGCGAACACTATCTTGTCTTGACCGTTAAGCCAGTGAAAGTTTGTCCCAAGGGCATTTTCCCAAGAGGGCAGCAAAGTGAGGTGCCGCGGGGCCCATTTTGTGGCAGAAATCAGTTGATTGGGCATCGGGTGAATGGTAATTAACTAATGAGTTAATTAACCGAACGGTATAATTCAATGCAGGACACTCTGAGTCTGACCTTTGCGGCACTGGCGGATCCCACACGGCGGGCGATCCTCGGGCACTTGGCGCAGGGGGCGACCAGCATATCGGATCTTGCACGCCCCTTTCTGGAAAAAATGAGCCTGCCGGCGGTGACCAAGCACGTGAAGGTCCTGGAGAAGGCGGGATTGATCACAAAAACCCGCGAGGCGCAGTGGCGCCCCTGCACCCTGAAAGCAGATGCGTTCCGCGACGTGGACCACTGGATGGAACCCTACCGGGAGTTGTGGGAGGAGCAATTTGACCGCCTGGATGCCTATCTGAAGACCGTGAATGCAGATCAGAACACGGCTCAACCGACCCACCCCAACCCCACCTCCGATCAACCATGACACCTGAACCCAACTCGAATGAATTGAAACTCACCCGCATCTACGACGCGCCCGTCGCGGCGGTATGGGATGCGTGGACCGATCCGGAACAAGTGGCACAATGGTGGGGACCCCGGGGATTCACCATCACCACGCATAGCAAGGACCTGCGGCCGGGCGGGCACTGGGCCTACACCATGCACGGCCCTGACGGCACGGACTACGAAAACAAGACGCTCTACCACGAGGTCGAGGAGCACGCGAAGCTGGCTTACGATCATGGCGGCAACGACGACCGGCCGCCGCTGTTCCACGTCACGGTGCTCTTCCGTGAATCGGACGGAAAAACGATCATGGATCTGACCATGACACTGCCGACGCCGGAAGCTGCGGCGGAAATTGCGAAGTTCATCAAGCAAGCCGGCGGGAACTCGACTTGGGACCGCCTCGCGGAGTATCTGGAGGAAGAAGCCACGGGGAAGGTGAAGTTCGTCATCAACCGGACCTTCGCCGCCCCGCGCGAGGTGGTTTTCGCGATGTGGACGGAGCCCCAACACCTGGCCCGATGGCTGCCGCCGGTGGGATTCACGATGGAAATCAAGACCGCGGACCTCCGCCCCGGAGGACGTGCCTCCTATGTGATGTCGAACGGAGAGGTGAAGATGCACGGGGAAGTGGAATATGTGGAGATCCAGGCACCCTGGCGGTTCGTGTCGAAGCAGCGTTACTGTGATGAGAACGGGGCACCGGCACGGCACCCGATGGCACCCGTCTTCCCGGAAACAATCCTGAGGACGGTCGTGTTTGCCGAGGAAGGACCCGGTTCAACGCGGGTGACCGTGACCTGGGAACCGGACGGAGCGACGCCGGAGGAAATCGCGGCTTTTGCCAATGGGCGCGGCGGCATGACGTCGGGCTGGGGAGGATCCTTCGACAAATTGGACGGGGCACTCGCATCCTCCGAAAAAGAATCCAACGGTTGATCGTGCCCCTCAAATCGCAACGGCAAGTCGGCACCGCCCTCACGAATGCCGTTGCTCGCTCATCCACGTGTAGAGAATGACCCACAGCGACAGCGCCAGTCCGAACAGAGGAATCTGCAACAACGAAGGCAGCGAGTAGAGGATGCAAACAATCGGAATCCACACTCCCCAGGTCGCCACCAGCGTCGGGAGGACGACATCCTTGTAATAGCCAACGGTAAAGAACTCACCGCAGCCGTGCAGGGGAAAGCCGCGGTTCTTCCAGTCATAGAGCCACGCCGTCACCGGTGCCGCGTAGAGAGGGTTATAGAGGAACTGGTCCACCAGCACCTTCTTCGCCACGATGGGAAAGGTCGCCTCCGCCCCGAACCATCCGGCCTGGCAGCGGTAGAGCAAGTCCACCACCATGCCCATCACCCCCCAAAAGGGCGCGGAAAACAGCAGGTTGCCGAAGTTTACCCCCCGCACTCGTCCCTTTTGGAAAACCAGAATCCGCAGGATCTCCGGGATCACCGCCCCGGCCACGATGCCATTCACCGCCGAGTAGCCATAGCCCCAGCGCGCCTTCAACTCGGCCAGATGGTTCAACGCGTCGCGCGTGGGCTGATAGAAATAATACGCCAGCAGGACCGCCAGCATCAACCCCTGCACAATGAGCCCGGGAACAATGTTCGCCCGCGCCGCGCGCAGCCCCGCCGACCATGGCCGTTCACGGCGGAGTGCATTGCTTTCCATCGGGAACCTGTTCCGGTGCGCCGGTGGAAACTCAGACGTAGTGCAGTTCCTTCGCCTTCTTCTCGATGGCGGACTCGTTGTCGAGCAGCTCCTGGATCGGATCCCAGCGGCCGGAAACCAGCGCCTCGCGGGCCGAGTCCGGCATGGTCACTGGCACTTCCAGACCGCTGGACGTGCGGACCTTCAGCGCTTCCACGTCGATGGTCACATCCATCGTCGGGTCCGCTTCGATGGCGGCGCGGATCGCCGCGACATCACCCGCGCTGGCCATCACGCAGGGCATGGCCAGCGTGGTCGAGTTGCCGTAGAAGATTTCCGCGAAAGACTCGGCGATGACACCGTTGAAGCCATATTTCCTGAGCGATTGCGGCGCGTGCTCGCGCGAGGAACCGCAGCCGAAGTTCTCGCCCGCCACGAGGATGGACGCGCCGGCGAAGCGCGGGTCATTGAGCGGATGGTTCGTCTTGTTGCCGTGTTCGTCGAAGCGCACGTCGTAGAACGCGAACTCGCCGAGCCCGTCGAAGGTGACGCACTTCATGAACCGCGCCGGGATGATGCGGTCGGTGTCGATGTCCGCGCCGGGGATGAAGACGGCGGTGCCGGTAACGGATTTCACAGGTTCGAGGGCCATGGCTGTTCAGTGGAGTGAGTGGATTATTCGGTAATGGCGGTGATGCGGTAACCTTTTTCCTCAAGGTGGCCGCGGATGCCGGGCTTGCCCACATAATGGGCCGCGCCTACGGCGAAAAACTGGATCTTGTCGGGCGCGCCATGGAGCTTGCCGTCGATGGTATTCGCCATCGAAACATCGCGGTCGGCCAAGAGGCGCTTCATCAGGCGGTCGCCGAGTTCCTTGTGCGGGCCCACGGCGGTCTTCTCCCTGGACTTGTCCATCTCCTTCTGGACCATTGCTCCGTCGCCCGAAACATAAGCCGCGACAAGATCTGCGGTCGCATCCTTGCCCGCTTCCCGGTCCTCACGCATCTGCTTCAGGGACTCGGAGAGAATGTTGACTTGGTCCGCCTCGTTGAACTCCTCGAAGATGGCGATCTGCCCTTCGGCCGTTTCCAGCGCGTCGGTTTCCTTCTTGTCCGCCGTGGCGCGTTCCCAAAGTTTCATGTCGAGAGCCTTCTCGCCCTTCAACTGCGCCTTGAGCAGCGGCAGGGTCATCGCCAGCGCCCAGGTCTTGAAGGTCTGGAACGGTGTCGAGTCGAGCTGCGGGTTGATCGCCTTCAACTCGGCGTTCAGTTCATCCGCCAGCTTCCCGCCGATCGACTCGGCCAGCGTCTTGCCGTCCTTCCGGATGAACATCGGCACCATCGCCATCTGGGTCTTCAGATCCATCGGGATCTCGGTAAGGACCACGTTCGCGGAATCGAAGGCCTTCTCCGCCGCGGGGTGCAAGTTCCCCACCGGCGGGGTCGAAAGATGGATCGTGCCGAAGAGATAAGAAGGCTGCTTCAGTCCGTTGCCCTCCACTTTCCACAGCAGCGGCTTTTCCGGATGCTTCGGTGCTGCTTCCTGCGCGGTCACACCCATGCACCCGGCGGCCAAAAGCAGGGCCGCGCGTGCCAGGATGGGGATGCGTTTCATCGGCGGAATTCCTTCGTACGGCCGGTCGGTTCCTCAGGCCACCGCGGCCGCTTCTTCCAGTTCGAACACCTCGCGGGCATCCGCGATGGTGCCGCAGATCGCCGCAGCCGCCACCATCACGGGTGACATCAGGATCGTGCGGCCGGTTGGCGAGCCTTGGCGGCCCTTGAAGTTCCGGTTGGAAGACGAGGCACAGAGTTGGTCGCCGACAAGCTTGTCCGGGTTCATGGCCAGGCACATCGAGCAGCCCGCCGCGCGCCATTCGAAACCGGCGGCCGTGAAAATTGCAGGCAGTCCTTCCTGTTCGCACTGGATGGCAACGATCTGCGAGCCGGGCACGACGATGGCCTTCACGCCCGCCGCCACCTTGTGGCCCTGGATGTATTTAGCCACCTCGCGGAAATCGGAGATCCGGCCGTTCGTGCAGGAACCGATGAAAGCGACGTCGATCTTCACGCCCTTGATCGGCGTGCCGGCGTCCAGCTTCATGTAGGCCAGCGCTTCCTCGATCGAGGCCTTCTCCAGCGGCGTTTTTGCCTTGGCGGGGTCCGGAATGTTCTCGGAAATGGAAATCCCGTGGTCCGGGGAAATACCCCAGGTCACCGTCGGCTCGATGTCCCCGGCATTGATCTTGATCACGTCGTCGAAGACCGCGTCCTTGTCGGAGGCAAAAGAAAGCCAGCGGGACGCCGTGGCGTCGAAATCGTTCATGTCCACATACGGACGACCGTGCAGGTAGGCCACCGTCTTCGCATCCGGGTTCACGTAGCCGCAGCGCGCACCGCCTTCGATGGACATGTTGCAGACGGTCATCCGCTCTTCCATGGACATGCGGTCGAAAACGTCGCCGGCATACTCGTAGGCATAGCCGATGCCACCCTTCGCGCCCAACTGGCGGATGATGTGGAGGATCACGTCCTTCGCGTAAACGCCCGCTCGGAGATCACCATTCACCTCGATGCGGCGCACCTTCAGCTCTTCCAGCGCCAGCGTTTGCGAGGCCAGCACGTCGCGCACCTGGGTGGTGCCGATGCCGAAGGCGATCGCGCCGAAGGCACCGTGGGTCGCCGTGTGCGAGTCGCCACAGGCGATCGTCGTGCCCGGCTGGGTGATGCCCTGCTCGGGTCCGACCACGTGGACGATACCCTGTTTGCCGGAAGCGAGGTCGAAATAGGTCACGCCGAAGTCGTCGGCATTCTTGCGCAGCGCATCCATCATCTCGGCGGCCAGCGGGTCCTGCGGCGCGTCTTGGTCGATGGTCGGCACGATGTGGTCCACGGTCGCGAACGTGCGCTGCGGGAACTTCACCTTGAGTCCCAGGTCGCGGAGCATGCCAAATGCCTGTGGCGAGGTCACCTCATGGATGAGGTGCGTGCCGATGAACAATTGCGTGCGTCCGTCGCCGAGCTGGCCGACGGTGTGAGCGTCCCAGACTTTTTGGAAAAGGCTTTTACCCATGGTTTCGTAAATCCGCCGTGGTTCGCGGCGGGGGTGGAAACTGGTCAGGGAGGTGGGGAATGTCAAAGCCACATTCGACCCCCGAAGCGGGAAAATCCGCCTGCCGTCTCGGTCCCGCGGCCTCAGCGCATCTCGATGATCAACCCGGCGACGATTCCGCCGAGAGCGAGCACCGCCAACGCGATGCCCAGAACCTTGGGCAATTTGCTCCCCTTCTTCTTGCCCTGCCCGGCACCGCCTTCCACCCAGTCATCCCATGAGCGCTGCGTCGGCGGCCCGGAACGGTGGTAGTGACGCAGATGTCCGCTGAATTTCGCGGAATCGTCGGGCGTTTGGGAGTGTTTCATAGGGTCGAACAAGCAAGTGACAGGTCGGGAAGCGCCTGAAAATGGGTTTTTCGCAACTCCTTTGTCATACGAAAAAGCGCCTCCCGGACTCCGGAAGGACGCTTCATCGTTCTAGAATGGATCGGACGGAAATCCGCCGCTCACTTCGAGTAGTGCACTTCCGGAGCTGGAGTCGTCTGGATCTCCTGGAATTGCGGAAGCGGACGCAGGCCGGGTGCTTTCGGTTCGCCGGTGCAGCAGCAGGAAGCGGAAATGAGGGCGAAGGCGGAAGCAACGAGAGCGGTAACAATACGGATCATGGGGATGGACGGAAGGTTTTATAAAGGGGTTCCGGCATGGAATCTTGCCGGGAGCATGGAAATATCCCCGCCTCCACCCGGAAGCGGGAACGGAGAGTCAAATCACTTGGACGGGGCCACGTATTTCGGCTGGCTGGGAGCGGGTGCGGACGGGCAGCAGGAAGCGGCGAGCAGCGCGGCAGCGGCAGCGATGAAGACGAGTTTCATGGGGTCAAAGTGTGGTTTTTTGTTGGAATGTAGACAAGTGGCTCAGGCCGGTTGGCGGCGAGATTAACCGTGACGCCAATCCCTGCAAGGCAAAAGACAAGCCCCCGCGGGGTCCTTTCAAGGGTCCTTATCGCCCGCAGTTCCAAGATATCCAGGGCATCCGGTCGGCGGGTCGCCACGGAATCAAGCGCCTCTGTCACCGCCGGATCGTCGCGGTTCCTTGCCGACCCGTTTCGGAAGCAGGGGTGAACAGGCGGCTTTTCAAGGTCCGTCCCGGGAGGCAGGGCTTTCATCGTCAGGCGGCGGTCATCTCAGGCTTGCCAAGTTGTCATGGCAGGTGAGCCCGGAAATCAGCGGAAATGCCTTTCAGGCCGGGCGGCGGAGCTGTGGCATCAAGGGCAAACCATGAAACCTATCTCCCGGTTCGCTTTTCTCTTTGGCGTCGCCTGTTCGCTCGCGGCACAGGCCGGTGCCCACATCTATTTCGACAACACCGCCGGAACGCTCGATTTCGCCTCCGCGCAGAACTGGAGCACGGACCAGTTGCCGGCGGCAGGTGGCAATGGCAACGCCTTCATCGGCGGGCACAACGTCACCCTTTCTTCGGCGGTCACCACCTCGGCGGAACTTCAGGTGGGTACCGATGCCAATCCCTTCGGCTTGCCCGGCATTCCCGGTGGCTTGGCCAGTCTCGCGATCAACTCCGGCGGCAGCTTGGGCATGAATGGAAATCTCGTCATCGGCCAAGGGACAGGCGTGACGGACAAAAGCGGCGTCATCACGGTCAATACCGGAGGTTCCCTCGCCATCAACGGCGGCAACCGGCGCATTTTCCTCGGCTTCTTCGACAATGACGCGGCGGGTTCCACCAGCGGCACGCTCAATGTCGCCGGCGGAACGGTCATGATGGGCAGTGGATTGCTCGCCGTCGGCGGCTGGGACGCCAACAACGGGGACAACTACGGCAAGGGCAACCTCACCGTCACCGCGGGCAGCGTGAGTGTCGAAAGCATGGGCATTGGCTGGCATGGCGGCACGGGCGTGGTCACCCAGTCCGGTGGCACCATCACCACCACGGGCTATCTCGCGATGGGCCTCGGCTACGACAATCGGAATCCTTCCGCCACTTACAACATGAGCGGTGGCACCCTGAACGCCAATGGCGACTTCGCGGTCCACGAGGCGAGCAACAACGCTTCCTCCGGTTGTTCCTTCAACCAATCCGGCGGCATCGTGAACTTCAACGGTGGCCAGAAGGTCATCGGTCGCTCGGGCAATGGCACCGGGTTTTACAATCTTGGCAACACCGCGGTAATGAACGTGGGTGGCAACGGGGATCTCCAGATCGGGGCTCTGAACACCGGCTCGAAAGGAGTGCTCAATGTCACCGGCACCTCCTCTCTCAATGTCGCGGGTGTCTACGCGCTGGCCATCGCCCGCTCGGGGAATTCCACCGGCACGGTCAACCAGAACGGTGGCTCGGTCACGCTGGCGCCCGCGAGCACGCTGGGGGTCTGGCTCGGCGCGGGCGGCGGCGGGACGGCGGCCACCTACAATCTTGAGGGCGGCATCCTGAACACCCCCCACATCACGCCGGACGGCGGCACCGGCACCAAGGCTTTCAACCTCAACGGTGGCAAACTCGTTGCAAATGCCTCTTTCACCCTCGCGAACGCCCCGAATTTCACCACCACCATCGGTTCCGCCGGAGCGACGATCCACACCGGTGGCCACGACGTGCAATGGAACCCCGGCCTGCTCGCGGGCCCGGGCAACGGTGGCCTCGTGAAAATGGGAGCAGGCAAGCTCACCCTTGCCAGCGTCAATACCTACAAGGGAAACACCACGGTCACGGAAGGCGAATTGGTCGTCAACTCGGCAAGCTTCGCGGATTCTTCCACCGTGACCATCGGCTCGGTCGTGGATTCGGGCGCGAAATTGACCCTCAACTTTTCCGGCGAGGATGCCGTCCACGCGCTTGCGCTCGATGGCGTCACCATGCCGCCCGGCCTCTACGATGCCGCCAGCCATCCCTCGCACATCGGCGGCACGGGAAGCATCCGCGTGGTTTCCCCGTTCACGCTGTGGACGGAGGGTTACGGCCTCGATGGCTCACCCGGTTATGAAAACGGGTTCAATGACGATCCGGACGACGACGGCATCGCCAACGGCCTGGAATGGATCTTCGGGGGCGATCCGCTGGCGGGCAATTCATCCTCCCTTCTCCCCATGCTCGGACTGGATGGAAACAACTTTTCGCTCGCTTTCAACCGCGTCGATGCCGCCGTGGGCATGGCGGACCTCGTCGCCCAATGGGGCGTTGACCTCGCGCATTGGCATGACGTGCTCGTCCCGGGCTCCGGCTCGATGGCAGATGCCAATGGGGCCTATGTCACGGTTTCGACCAATGGCCCCCTGCCGGACTCCGTGGCTGTGGTCGTGCCAAAGGAAAATGCCGTGAACGGTAAGCTCTTCACCCGCCTGACCGCCTCCGCGCCG